>JAVXWK010000154.1:0-4474 GCA_032230575.1 Pseudonocardiales bacterium
CATCGTTGACGCCGAACTCGCGGCCCGGGTGGCCCGCGCCCGTGCCGAGCGCACCGCGAAGGCGGCCGAGAATGCCCTCAGCACCGACGCCCGGGACGAGCTCCTCGCCGAGGCCTCCGATGCCGCCCTCGCGGCCGCCGGCATGACGGTCCCGGTGCTGCCGCGACTCATCGCCGACGACGTCACCGTGGAGGCCGCAGCGAGCCTCCTCGCGGAACAGGACGGCCGGCTCGCGGTTCTCTCTGCCGAGGGTGGCATCTTCGCCACCCTCGCCGGCCGCTACTCCTCCGGACAGCCCAACCTCGAGGTGTTCCTCAAGGGCCACGCGGGCGACCTGCTCCGCGTTGACCGCAAGGGCCGGCCCGCCGAGCACATCGCCTCGCCCGCGCTCACCCTCGGCCTCGCCCTCCAACCCGAAGTCCTCCGGGATATCGCCCGCATGCCCGGCTTCCGCGGCCGCGGCCTGCTGGCCCGGATCCTCTACTCCCAGCCGCCCAACACGGTCGGCCGGCGCCGGATCGGCGCGAGCCCTGTGCCGGAGCCTGTCGACGCGGCGTACAGAAAACGTCTGCGCGACCTCGTCCACACCGCGGCCGCCTGGCCCGAGTCCCTCACCGTTCCGCTCTCCGCCGCCGCCGACGCCCGGGTACTCCAGCTGGAGGCCGAGCTCGAACCACACCTCGCACACGAAGGATCACTCGGCCACATCGCCGACTGGGCCTCCAAGCTGACTGGCGCAACGATCCGGACCGCCGGTCTTCTCCACCTTGCTCACGATCCGGAGAGGGCGCGGGAGCGTCCGGTCGACGTCCCGCTGGTGGATGCGGCGGCCCGCCTCGGCCGGTACTACCTCGGCCACGCGCTCGCGGTTTTCGACTCGATGGGAGCGGAGCCAGTCATCGATGACGCACGGACGCTGCTGCACTGGATCCTCAGGGCGGGAAGGGAAGGGTTCAGCCGTCGGGACCTGTTCGCGGGCGTGTCCCGTGGTCGTTTCCGAAAAGTTGGCGATCTGGACCCAGGCCTCTCGCTTCTCATGGAGCACGGGTTCCTCCGTCAGGTCGACGTAGCACGGACCGGCCCAGGCCGGCCGTCGGTCCACTACAAGGTCCACCCTGCTGCCGCAGAAACCGCAGAATCCGCAGAACCCTGACGCAAGCCGGATTCTGCAGATTCTGCGGTTTTTGCGGAAACCAAAGCGACGCCCGGTAGCGCAGGCGAAATGGACCATCTGTGCGGGGCTACGGGTTCCAACCCTTGTGGAGTTTCGCCGACCACGGCCCGGCCGGCGGCGGGGAACCACTCGAGGTGCTGCTGTGGGCCGGGCAACGCCGGCTCCAACACCGCCGCCGACCACATCGCCGTCACCCGCGCCGCGCTGCGGCAACTGCCCCGGCACCGACCGGGCAGCGGCCCGGCCGGGCGGTCCTGACCCGCACCGACGCCGTCGGAGCCACTCACGGCTTCCTGGCCTGGCTGGCCGGGCAGCGGCTGTCCTACTCGGTGGGGTTCACCCTGCCCACCGACTTCGGGCCTCTGCTGGAGAAGATCCCCGAGCGTGTGTGGGCCCCGGCCTACGACGGCGACGGCAAGGTCCGGGACGGGGCCTGGGTCGCGGAGGTCACTGGGCTGCTGGATCTCACCTCGTGGCCGACCGGAATGCGGGTGATCGTGCGCAAGGAACGCCCGCACCCCGGCGCGCAGCTGCGGCTCACTGACGCCGACGGGCACCGAATCACCGCGTTCGCCACCAACACCCGCCGCGGGCACCTCGCCGACCTGGAACTGCGCCACCGCCGGCGGGCCTGCTGCGAGGACCGGATCCGCTGCGCCAAGGCACCGGGCTGCGCAGCCTGCCGCTGCACGACCTCGCGCAGAACCAGCTTTGGTGCGCCATCGTCGCTCTCGCCTGTGAGCTCACCGCCTGGCACAGATGCTGGCCCTGCCCGGCCACCCGGTCCGCCGCTGAGAACCCAAACGCCTCCGACTCCGCCTACTCTCGATCGCCGGGCGACTGGCTACCACCGGCGCCGCACCGTGCTGCACCTTTCCCGGCCACGCGCCCTGGGCCGACCTGCTCACCGCGGCGATCACCACCCTGCGGGTGCTCCCCGCCCCCGGCTGAATCCGGCGACCCCCGCCCGTCCCCGCGAACCGGATGCGGAGCTGTCCGGCGCGCTGCTGGAGCTGTTCGCGCATCGCATCTGGGTGAGGTTGCGGTTCGCTGTATCCGGTACCCGTCGTGGCGGATTCACGACATCGTGGTTGCTGCCTCGCGGCGGTATGAGCATGGTGGATGGAGAGCTTTCTCGCGTTGACCTAGGCGCCAGGCTTGACGCAGCTCGATCACCTCTTCCGCACACCCAGGCGGTGGGCATGACCGGACAGACAGGCCCCGACGCTGGTTCGCCAGCGGTCATCGCGCCAGCTCCCACTGAATCGACCTCCGCCCCATGCGCCGTTACTGCGGCGACCTACGCTGCGCTCACCGACCTGGTTCTGCACGCACCAGGTCGCGCTGCCGCATGCAACGCCCTCGTGATCCTTAAGCACATGGGGTCCGCTCAGGACGTCGGGGCGGCCCTGACGCTCGGCACGCTGATCACGCGGGCGCTGGGGCTGAGCGCCGACGGCATGCCCGAGGTGCGCAGCGTTACCGAGCTCGCGCAGAACCGAGAGGTGCCTTCGCCGGCACGGCTCTATGCGGGCGCCCTGCGCCCGTTGCTGGTCGCCCGAGACCCGTCCTCCTACGCCGACGCGGCGGCGGCGATGTGGGGGACGGATCTGACCATGTTCCGGCGTCTCCTCGAACGCCGGTCGCCGATCTGCAACGACGTCCTGAAGACGTGCCTGATCGCAGCGGTCGTGCCAATATTCGACTTGACCCCGGCACCGGTCAGGCTGGCCGTCATCGACCGGATCATGGGACATGCGAAAGTCGTCGACGGAGACTCCGCCGACGCGACGCTCGAGTTCGGCCGCGATTGGCTCCTGAGGTTCCGGAATGCCGCCGCGTTGTTCGGGCTCCTGACCCACGAAATCGGCCACATCATCGGCGACCTGCTCGTGGGCGGGCGCACACCGCAGGTGAGCGCGCTGACCGTCGACGTCGCACTCCAGGACCTGGAGGATGCTCTACCGGCGCTGACGGACGCCGCCCGGCGCGGTCGGCCGAAGATTCCCGCAGACGATCAGCGACACCGCCGACTGTCCTCCGGACTGTCGGTGATGTGCACCCGCGACCGGGTGGGAGACGGCGCCTACACGCACGTCTCGATGTCCGACGAGGGCGGACCGATCGACCTGGACGTCGGGCTCGCGTTGGCTCAGCGCGTGGCCGAACTGCTTGGCGGTGACCCAATGGAGGCGGTGCTGGCGCTCTCCCCGCGTGGGGTGCTCCACCTGGGCGTCTTGGGACTGGCCGTTTCTCCAGAACCGGTCCAGCGGTCTGCGACCGCGGATCCCGCCGCGTGGTACTCCTCTCTTAAGCAGGCCGGTCGGATCGGCGAGGAGGAAAGTGACATCCCCTTCCTCCTCGGTCTCGCGTCACGACTGACGATCGTCTACGACGGGATCAGTGGATCCTCCTGGTCGGAGCTGAACGCTTGCGCACAGATCCGGGCCACCGACCTCACCGGCGTGGCACCCGGGGCACTCAAGGAGATGCTGTGCATCGCGGTTCGATGCGGTGATCCCATCGCCCTCCGGCGGGTCCTGGCCTCCGGTGCCGACCCGGCGGACGTCGAGCTGGCCGGCCTCGGCGTCAGCGGCTGTGTAGTGCGAAACGATAAGCAGGTCGTCTATCTCGGGCCCACCACAGACAGCCTCTTCGCGGTCCTCGAGGAACTGCGGACCGCGGGTGTCCGACTGGGGGCGCCCGTGACCGAGGACGGCCAGACACTGCTCACCGACGCCGCCGGCCGGGATCCGCAGCTCACAGCCCGCCTGGTGCGGTGTGGCGCGGATGTCGACCAGCACAACGCCGACGGGGAGACAGCCGTCGCCGTGGCGGTCCGACTCCGGCAACCAGAGGCCGTGCGAGCGCTGGTGGATGCCGGCGCGTCGACAGACATCCGCGATCGCGACGGTCTCACGCCCCTGCACCAGGCCGCCCGGTCTGGGGACGCCGACCTGGCGGTCCTCCTGCTCGCTGAGGACGCCGACGTCGATGCCCGGCTGGCCAGCGGCGACACGCCGCTCATGCTCGCGTGCTCGGCGGAGGTCGCCACGACGCTGCTCGCTGCCGGATCCGAGGTGGAGGCTCGCAGCCAGGCCGGATACACCCCTCTGTCGAACGCTGCAGGACGCGGCGACGTTGAAGTGGTGCGGTGCCTGCTCGCTGCGGGTGCCAATCCTCAGTCGACCACTGACCTCGGACGGAGCGCACTGCATGTCGCGGTGTCGGCAACACGACCCGAGGGCTCTGTGGAGCTGCTCGCCGCATTGCTGGACGCGGGTGCCGACATCGACGAGG
>JAVXWK010000201.1:0-5221 GCA_032230575.1 Pseudonocardiales bacterium
TGTCCTGGGTGACCTGCAGTTCGACATAGCGTGAGCCGCTGATCGCTGTCCCGAGCCGGGCCTCGATCAGCCACAGCCCGTGACGGGGGTGGCTGAGGCCGCGGCCCAGGTAGTTCGTGACCCAGCCGCCCTCTGCCGGGCTCCGGTATTTGCGGGCTACGCCACCCGCGACCTTGAGGTCGGTGTTCGAGTTCGGGCCGGGGTTGATCAGCATCGCGCCGTCGGTGCGCTGCAGGTCGACCTTGATCGACGGCCTCACGTTCGAGCCACCCGCTTGCTGCGAGTACTCGGTGAACGGACCATTCCACGTCAAACCCGAATAGTTCTGGGCGCTACCGCTGCCAGGGCAGGTCGCGTAGCAGAGCGGCACCTCCCAGATGCCGTTCGCGCCCGCCGTCGTAGTCAGGGTGGGCAGCACGGGCGACGACGCAGGGGTGCCCTGCTTGATCTGCGCGGTGACCGAGTTGGCGTTGCGGTCGAGCTTCAACACCAGCTGGTCCAGGCGCGCCAGCGTCGAGACGTTGTTCGTCGCGGTCTTCGTCAACGCGCTGGTGTCGTTGCTGTACTTGAAGCCCTGCACGAACGCCTCGAACCCGGCGGGCACCACGAACTGCAGGCCCGAACCGAGCGAGGGCAGACCGGTCCCGGCAACCGCGCCAGAGCGGGCCCAGTATTTGGCCATGACGCCCCACTCGTCCTCGCTCGACGGCGACGACGAGAACGGGTACGAGGACTCAGTCACACGTCAACGCTGGCCGGACCGTGTCACCTGCGTTCCAGGTTCGACAGGCGCGCGACCGCAGCGTCCAAAATGGACCTCTGCCTGGTCGCGCCGGACGCGCCGATGTCCCCAGCCCGCGGCAACACCCGGTACCCGTCCGCCTTCGTCACCCGGTGCTCCACCTCGCGGATCGTCGCCTGCACCGTCACCTGCGTGCCGAACACGCCGACCGTCACCCGGTCACCGAGCCCATAGTCGCGGCCGTACTTCAACGCCTCGGTGTCGATCGGCAGGAACTGCACCTGCTCGGTCGACGCCGACTCGTTCAACTTGCGGGCGGTGCCCTCGGTCAGCTCGGCGTTGGAGTCCGTGCCGGACGCGCTGCGGAAATCGTAGAAGTCCTCCCGCCGACCACCCCACGCCGTCGTCTCGGTCGCGTTCGTCTGGGAGATGAACGATCGCGCCGTCTCCTCACCGCGGCCGCCACCGATGATCGTGGTCGCCGTCGGGGCGTTCAGCCGCCACTTCAGCATGGCGAGGTTCCGCAGGCCGGTAGAGAACCTGGCCGGGCCGCGGAGGTCTCGCGGCACGAACACCTGGAACCGTTTCACCGTCGTCGTGTCCGACACCACCCGGAACCCGATGGCCGCGCCGTCCGCGAGCTCGGCGCACAACGGCAGCACCTTCTCGAACCGTGCCCGGCCCGTCACCGTGCCGCCGGCCACCGGGTCAGGGTCGAGGATGAGGCCCGGTACCCGGCGGGCGACCTGTGCGCCAGGCCCGGCGTTGTCGTTGACGTAGCCGAGAATCACCGTGCTGGCGTCGTCGGTCCGAATGTCGTAGGCGTTCGTCTGCGCTGAGAGCGCGTTGGCCGGGACCGGGTAGGCGAGCCGGTCCCGCAACCACCCCATGTCGTCCTCGCCCACGTAGGTGATGGTGGGGACGATGCGGCCGCCGGATTCCTGCCCGTACGACATCTCGGGTTCAGTGAGCTGCCCGGCCATGATCGGCGAGCTGCCGAGCATGATGGCCAGCCGCCACCCAGCCGCGGCCGCGCGCGCGTTGGCCTCTGTCAGCTCCGCCTCGACACGGAACGTGCCCACGGCCAGGAACTTCTCGACGGCGGCCAGCGACCGGTACGGCAGAATGCCACGCTTCGCACCGGTCGGGTCGATCATCCACACCTGCGGGTACATCATGACGGGCTCCGGAACCGCGGCAGCCACGACAGGCCGACCGACGAACCAGCCCCCGCGCCCGTGAGCACGAGACTGATCGGCGTCGACAGCGGCGGAATCTTCCAGAACACCGGGTTACCGACCAGGTTCGGCCACCAGTCGGTGCCGTCATCGAGCTTCACCGACTGCTCGCCCGGCTCGGTCACGATCGTCAACGTCCGTCCACTAGGGATCGAGCCAGAGAACTCGACCTCATCACCGGTCGCCGTGTTCGTGAGCGTCAGCCCCGAACCGGGCGCGGTCGCCGTCCACGTCGGCCACGACGGCACCGTGCCGGGATTGTTCACCGTCGTGTTGCCGAGCACCTGGTTGGAGTCGAGCGTCAACGGGAAGAACGGGAAGAACGTCGTCGGCGTGGTGAAGTTGAACGGGATCGTGATCGGGTCGACCGCGTACCACCACGGATCCTCGACATACAGCTTCAGCACGAACCGGCACCACGTCGTGTCGCCGCCCTCGCCAACCTCCTCCGACCCTTCCAAGCCGCCGAGGTAGCGGGCGTTCAACCGGAACCGCCGGCCGTCGGACTGCATCAGCTCAAGCTGCCCAGCGACCAGCGGGTCGAGTGCGAGCTCGAACGCACGCTTGCGGTCGAGGAACTCGCCGCGGGTCGCACCGCTGATCTTCATGGGCATCAGCACGGTGCGGGGCGAGGCGTACACGTCGGTGACGGGTGCGCCGTCAATCCCTGGAAGCTGGATCGTCACGTATTCGACCTCGGGCACGTCCAAGCCCTTGACGCCCGTGAAGACCGTGAACCCGGCACCTGAGTCGGTGAGCACGGTCGAGGTCGACCCACCTACCGAGCCAGTGCCGGAGATCCACGTCAGCTGCCTACCCATAGAGCACCTCGGCTTCGTGCTGCATGTCGCGCAACTGCTGCATGGTCTGGATGCCGGGGATCGCGTTCAGCGTGACGTTGTTCGTCTTGTGGACCGTCTGGCCGCCACCCATCATCGGAGCGTCGCCGCCGCGGGCCGCAGGGACACTTGAGGTCCCCATGCCGCGCACCATCTGGTCAATCGCGCGCGTCTGGCTGGCATCGAACATGTAGCCGTCACTCGGGAACATGGCGTACTCCTGGCCGCGTTCACCGACCTTGTACATCTGGCCAGCCTTGAGTGGACCACCGTCGGCACGCGGCGGAACTACGCCGCCGGTCGGCAGCGGCAGCGGCAGGTTCGACGGGTTGGTGTTCGGCGCCTTGTTGCCGACCACCTCGTTGATGAAGACGTTGATCCACTTGTCCTGGAGGGTGTCGAGGTTCGACTTGACGCCGTGGATGACCGTGCTCGCGTTGTCCTGCGCGGAGATCTTCACCTCTTTGCCGTCCGGCAGGCGGATCACGGCCGCGCCAGTGCCATCGATCGTGCGCGTAGCACCCGACGCCGACAGCGTTGCGTCGTCCATGTTCGCGATCACCGTCTGCAGAGCAGCCGGCAGCGGGCCCTCCATCGCGGCCGCCAACTCCAACGCCTTTGCCTGCTGCGCATGCAGTGCTGCGGTCTGCGCTTCCACGCTGGCCTGGTTCGCGAAGTGCGCCGAGGCCTCCTTGCCCGCCGCCTCGATCACACGCAGCGACGCAGACTCGACCTGCTCCTTCGCGGCCCTGATCTCCAGCGAGGTAGCGGTGCCGGTCTTCAACGTGTCGTTGAGGTTCTTCTGCGCCTGCTCGTACGCCGTCGTAGACATGCGCAACGCCAGGTTGTTGCCCGCCAGCAGCAGCGACAGGCCCAACTGCTCCTGCATCCGCTCGACAAGCGTCTGGGTAGCGCGCGCGGCATCGGACTGTGCGTCCCTCAACTGCTGCTGGCGCAACCCGAGGATCGCCGACGCCGCCGCCGCCTCCTTCGAGTTCTTCCCGAACCGGTCCACCGCAAGCGAGTGGTTCGCCGCGGCAGCCGAGGCGTCCAGCTGAGCCCGCTGCAGGACGGTCATAGCCTCACGCTGGGACGCGATCTCGACCGTGGCATCAGCCATCGTCGGAATGAACTTCGAGCCCAGCCACTGGCCGAACTCCGTGAGCGGCGCAAGGAACGCCGAGTTCTGGGAGAGCTTCTTGCCCGCCTGCTCCGCTGCCGCGCCACCCTGCATCAGCTTGGCCGTCAGCTGGTCGACCGAACCGAACGCCGCATCAGCGGCAGCAGACACACCGAAGATCGCGGCACCCGCGATCGCCCCATACGGGCCGATGATCGACAGAGCCGAGCCCAGGCCGCGCACAGCGCCACCCAGCTTCGAGCCCTTCGGCTCAGCGGCCTGCATCTTGTCACCGGCACGGCCGATCGCATCGCCCGCGGCACCGAACACAGCGGCACCCGCGCGCGCCGACAGCATCACGCCGACCACCGTGCCGATCGCCGGAGCCATCGGCCCGAGCGCGCCGAGGATGCTCGACACCACACCGAGCACAGTGGACCCGGTCGCCGCCAACGCAGGGAACGCGCCGCCGCCCAAGCCCTCGACCGCGTCCGTCGTCTGGTCGATCACGACCCGAGCGTCCGCGAACGTCCCCTGGAAGTCGTTCGCCAGCATCGCGACGATCCGGCCAGCGAAACCCAACAGATCCTCGAGGATGAGCCCGAGTTCGCCCGCACTGCGGCCGGCCGCAGGGGCGCCCTCGGAGATCTCGGCGAAGAAGTCGGAGATCCCGGTGCCGGTGTGGTCGAGCAGGGCGTTGAGTCCGGCGACGGCCTGACCGGACTCCTGCACGCTCTTCCGCATGCCCGGCAAGGCGTTGACGGCTAGCTTGACCACGCCGTCCACGAGCATCGTCACAGCAGGCCCAGCCTCGGCGGCGATCGCCTTGAGCTCGGGCCGCATCTTCCGGAACCCGGCCGTGACCTGTTCGGTGGCGAGCACAAGCTCGTCACGCAACGGCGCCGTGATCTCCTCAAGGCCGTCGTGCAGCTCGCTGCCGGTGTCCATCAACGCGCGCTGCATTTCGTCGGTGCCCTGCTGCACCGTGAGCGCGAGACCAGCCATCAGCAGCGGCACGCCGACGAGCCCGGCGGCGATCGCGACACCCGCTACACCGCCAGCAGCGCCGAGGCCGACGAGGGAGCCAGTGAATTTGAGGGCGCTGCGGTTACCGCGCTCGGACTCGCGTGTCGCCATTGCGTCGGCCGCGGCCTTCGCCTTGGCTTTGCCCGCGGCCTCGTCGTCCTTCGCGGCCTTCGCCTTGACGGCAGCGGCGGCCTTGTCGTTCGCGGCGGCCTCTTGCTCCGTGAGCCGGACCGCTTCCTGCTGCAGCTGGATGGTG
>JAVXWK010000205.1:0-5306 GCA_032230575.1 Pseudonocardiales bacterium
GCAGGCAAGATCGCCTACATCGCCGCCACCGCCTACGCCCTGGAAGCCGTGCTGGACCTCAGTTCCGAGATCGCGGACGCCGGCAAGCACGACATCCGGATCGAAGCCGCGCTCGCGAAGCTCTACGCGTCGGAGAAAGCCTGGCTCGTGGCCGACGAACTGGTCCAGATCCGCGGCGGCCGAGGCTACGAGACGGCGGAAAGCCAAGCAGCACGCGGAGAACGCGGCATCGCGGCCGAGCAGGTCCTCCGGGACCTCCGCATCAACCGCATCTTCGAAGGCTCGACGGAGATCATGCACCTGCTGATCGCCCGCGAAGCCGTGGACGCGCACCTCTCCGTGGCCGGCGACATCATCGACCCGGACGCCGATCGCCAGGCCAAGATGAAGGCAGCGGCGAAAGCAGGCGGCTTCTACGCCAAATGGCTCCCCACTCTCGTGGTCGGCAAGGGCCAGACCCCCGTGGGCTACACCGAGTTCGGCCCGCTCGCCAAGCACCTCAGGTTCGTCGAACGCTCCGCCCGCAAGCTGGCGCGGCAGACCTTCTACGCCATGTCGCGCTGGCAAGGAAAAATGGAGCGCAAGCAGCGGTTCCTCAGCCGGATCGTCGACATCGGCGCCGAGCTGTTCGCGATCAGCGCCGCGTGCGTGCGGGCGCAACAGGACAAGAACCCCAACGCGCAGATGCTCGCCGACGCGTTCGCCAAGCAGGCGCGGATCCGGGTCGACGAGCTGTTCGAGAAGCTGTGGAAGAACACCGACGACAGCGACGTGGTGTTGTCCAGGCAGGTCCTGGACGGCAACTACACGTGGCTGGAGGAGGGCGTGATCGACGCGTCCATCCCCGGCAGCTGGATCGCGGACTCGACGCACCACGAGTCGACCGCGACGAACGTCCACCGGCCAACGCCCCGCTGACTCCGTTACTGCACTGGGCAGGCTGATGGTGCGGGCGCGGCACCTGCCCAGTGCACGGCCGGTAGGGGGCTACGTCCCCCGCATCCCCCTACCGACTCCCCTTGCAACGGAAGGACACAACACCCTCCAGGTGGAGGTTCCGGTAACGCTAAGCCACAAAACGCCGTTAACAGTTACGACAATTGAGTGAACTACCAGGTGAGGTTCGCTCGACTACTCTCAGAGAGTAACTTCGAAGACCAATTCACGGGCGGCTTCGAGGCCCATCGCGATGGCTCCGGAGAGCACCGCGCCGTCACCCAACGACCCCGCCACGATCTGGGGCGCCAGCGGCGTCATCGTGCGCAACGCGGCTTCCAGCGGCGCGAGCAGCAGGTCCACATTCGAGCCGACGCCACCACCCAGCACGACCAGCTCCGGGTCGATCACCGCGGCCACGGCGGCGACGAGGAACGCCAGCCGTTCCGCCTCCGCCCGCACGACCTCGGCAGCCTGCGCATCTCCCGAGCGCGCCAAGGAGAACACCTCGAGTGCCGTGCGCGCGGCAAGTCCACGTTCACGGGCGTGCTCCACCACAGCCCCAGCCGCCGCAGCGTCCTCGAACTGTCCACGTTGGACGTCCGAAGCGGACTTCCCGTACGGCAGGAACCCGACCTCGCCCGCCGCCCCGTGCGCACCGCGGAACAGCACACCGTCCACACAGATCCCCATGCCGACGCCGGTACCGACAGTCACGCACACAAAAACGCGCACATCGCGAGCCGCCCCGTAGACGTGCTCCCCCAGCGCGGCCAAGTTCGCGTCGTTCTCCACGACCACCGCGGGCCCGAGTGACGATTCCAGCCCGTCGAGCACGCCGGCGGACTCCCAGCCGGGCAGATTCGGCGCGTGCCGCACGACCCGTGAGCGTTGATCGATCACGCCGGGACTGCCGATCACCTTCACCACGACGTCCGACAGCGCGATCCCCGCGTCGGCCACGGTCCGCGACGCCAGGTCCGTCACCGTGCGCACCAAAGAAGACGCCGACCGGCTGCGGTTGCGCTCGTCGACGCGCGCCACCACGGAGCCACCCAGATCGGCCACAGCCGCCCTGATCCGCTCCCGCCCGATGTCGACGCCCAGGACGTACCCCGCGAGCGGGTTCGGCTCGTAGACGACGGCGGAACGGCCAGGACCAGCTGTCGTGCGGCCGATGGGGCGCACCAGCCCGTGGCGTTCGAGATCGACGAGCGCCTGGCCGACAGTGGGTTTGGACAGCCCGGTGTCCTTCGCGATCTGCGGCCGGGTGGCGGCACCCAGACGGCGCAACCGGTCCAGCACCGCGCGCTGGTTGAGCACGCGCATGCCCGCTGGTGTACCCACCTCTGGCGGCTTGCGGTCGGTCACCGACCGAGTCTAGATCTTGAACGGTGGTCCCTGCGCGCAACTGTTGAGAGGACAGTTTCGGAGACAATTCCTGTCCGGTCCCTTGACAACGATGTCACGTGCAGAAACGCTCCCTCCCAAATGGGGCAGGCGGCGGAAGGGTTGCAATGGGGCACCTGCGCAAGAGACGAACGACAACTCTGTTGAGCGTTGCGATCACTGCGACACTGGCGTGCGGCGTCACCAACGGCTACGCGGCCGCCGCACCAGAGGAGCAAGGCGTGGGCTTTTCGTCGTCCTTTGAGGACGGTCAACCACAACCGTCGTGGGTCAGCACGGTCGAGACCGACGCGGCGGGGCAGCCGAAGTCGGCGGGCGTGATCGGGTCGAGCGGCACCGGCCTCCCCGGTAACGTCGCCGAACTGGCGGCGGTGGCCGCCAACGGGGAGAACGACGGCTCCGGCGAGGGCGTCGACAAGATCAACGACGGTAACGTCAACACCAAGTGGCTGGTCTTCGCCACCACCGGCTGGGTGACGTTCGACTTCAGGAACAGCCCCCAGACGATCAAGAAGTACTCGATCTCCTCGGCGAACGACGAGCCCGAGCGCGACCCGAAGGACTGGAAGCTCCTGGGTTCGAACGACGGCACGAACTGGACGGCCGTCGACACCCGCACGGGCGAGAGCTTCGCCGAGCGGTTCCAGACCAAGGTCTACGACATCGCCGCGCCGGCGTCCTACCGGCACTACAAGCTCGACATCACGGCGAACCACGGCACGGACATCGTGCAGGTCTCCGAGGTGGAGCTCTCCGACGGCTCCACGAACCCACCGGCCCCGAACATGCGCAGCCTCGTCGGCACCGGTCCCACGGGTGGCTACACGGCCAAGTCGCGAGCCGGCTGGACCGGCCAGAAGGCCTTCCGCGCCCAGGGCAAGCACACGGCCGAGGGTCGCGCGTACAGCTACAACAAGGTCTTCGACGTCGACGTGAAGGTCGAGCCGCAGACCGAGCTGTCGTACATGATCTTCCCGGACTGGGTGAACGACAACCTGAACTACCCGAGCACGTACTCGTCGGTGGACCTCGCGTTCTCCGACGGCACGTACCTGAGCGATCTCAAGGCGGTGGACCAGCACGGAGCCGTGCTGTCGCCTACCGGTCAGGGCGCGGGCAAGTTCCTGTACGCCAACCAGTGGAACAAGGTGGCGTCCACGATCGGCGCCGTCGCCGCGGGCAAGACGATCAAGCGGATCCTGGTCGCCTACGACGGTCCGAAGGGCCCGACGGAGTTCGGTGCCTGGTACGACGACATCCGCATCGGCGACGTCGTGAGGAAGCAGTACGCGAAGCCGTCCGACTACGTGCTGACCACGCGTGGCACGAACTCGAACGGCTCCTTCTCGCGGGGCAACAACTTCCCGGCGACCGCGGTGCCGCACGGCTTCAACTTCTGGACCCCGATGACCAACGCGGGTTCGCAGAGCTGGCTGTACGAGTACGCGCAGCGCAACAACGCGCAGAACCTGCCGACGCTGCAGGCGTTCACCGCGTCCCACGAGCCCAGCCCGTGGATGGGTGACCGCCAGACGTTCCAGGTCATGCCGTCGGACAAGGCGCCGACTCAGGACCGCGCGGCGCGTTCGCTGGCGTTCAGCCACAACAACGAGGTCGCGAAGGCGCACTACTACGGCGTGACCTTCGAGAACGGCATGAAGGCCGAGATCGCGCCGACCGACCACGCGGCGGTCTTCCGGTTCACGTTCGCCGACACCGGCGAGAAGAACCTGGTCTTCGACAACGTCAACAACCTCGGTGGCCTGACGCTCGACGCCGCTTCCGGTGTCGTGACGGGCTACACGGACGTCAAGAGCGGCCTGTCCACGGGTGCCACGCGCCTGTTCGTCTACGGCAAGGTCGACAAGGCCGTGACGGCGAGCGGTCGGTTGACAGGCGCCGGTCGTGACAACGTCGGCGGCTACTTCTCGTTCGCGGACAAGACGGTCCAGCTCAAGATCGCGACCTCGCTGATCTCGGTGGACCAGGCTCAGGCGAACCTCGGCCAGGAGATCTCTTCCGGGGACTCCTTCGACGCGGTGCGCGACCGCGCACAGGCCGCGTGGGACAAGGTGCTCGGCATCCTGTCCGTCGAGGGTGCGTCGGAGGAGCAGCTGATCACGCTGTACTCCAACATGTACCGGCTCTACCTGTACCCGAACTCGGGCTACGAGAAGGTCGGCGACAAGATCCAGTACGCGTCGCCGGTGGCGCCCGCGACCGGTCAGAACACGCCGACCCGCACCGGTGCGAAGATCGTCGACGGCAAGATCTACGTCAACAACGGCTTCTGGGACACCTACCGCACGACGTGGCCCGCGTACTCGTTGTTCACGCCGTCGCAGGCCGGTGAGATGGCCGACGGCTTCGTCCAGCAGTACAAGGACGGCGGCTGGATCTCGCGCTGGTCGTCCCCCGGTTACGCGGACCTGATGACCGGTACGAGCTCCGACGTGGCGTTCGCGGACGCGTACCTCAAGGGCGTGTCGAACTTCGACATCAAGGCCGCCTACGACGCCGCGGTGAAGAACGCGTCCGTCGTGCCGCCGAGCAACAACGTCGGCCGCAAGGGCATGGACCGGTCGATCTTCCTCGGCTACACCGGCAACGACCAGATGGACTCCGAGGCCTGGTCGTGGGCGATCGAGGGCTACGTCAACGACTTCGGCATCGCGTCGATGGCGAAGGCCCTGCACGAGAAGACGGGTGAGAAGCGGTACGCCGAGGAGTACGAGTACTTCCTCAACCGCGCCCAGAACTACGTGCTGACGTTCGACCAGCGGATCGGCTTCTTCCAGAACCGCAACGTCGACGGTTCGTGGCGCGTCGAGGACCCGGCGAAGTACAACCCGCAGGACTGGCGTTACGACTACACCGAGACGAACGGCTGGAACATGGCGTTCACGGTGCCGCACGACGGGCAGGGTCTCGCGAACCTGTACGGCGGACGGGACAAGCTC
>JAVXWK010000217.1:0-13878 GCA_032230575.1 Pseudonocardiales bacterium
CGCGACGAGATGACCGACGCCCTTCTGCCGGGTGATCCGTCCCACGAACGCCACGATCGGCCTCTCGGGATCGATGCCGCGGGTCGTGAGCGCGTCCGTCTCGGTGACCGGGTGATACGCCGTGGAATCGATCCCATTGCGCACCACGTGCACCTTCGCCGGGTCGAGCGCGGGATAGGCGTCGAGGACGTCGGCGCGCATCCCTTCGCTCACGGCGATGATCGCGTCGGCGTGTTCGTACGCCGTGCGCTCGGCCCACGACGAGATCCGGTACCCGCCACCGAGCTGCTCCGCCTTCCACGGCCGGCGCGGCTCGAGCGAGTGCGCCGTCGCCACGTGCGGTATCCCGTGCAGGAGTTTGGCCAGGTGACCGCCCATGTTGGCGTACCAGGTGTGCGTGTGCACAAGGCTCGCCCCTGCGACCGCCGCGGCCATCTCGAGATCCACCGCGAGGGTGCTCAAGGCCGCGTTGGCCTGCTCCAGGCTGTGGGGTGGGTTGTGAGCCGTGGCGTCTTTGCGCGCCGCCCCGAAGCAGTGCACGTCGACGTCGACGAGCTCGCGAAGATGGGGCACGAGGAATCCCACGTGCACACCAGCGCCGCCGTAGACCTCCGGCGGGTACTCCCGCGTCATGAGCGCAACTCGCACGCACCCACCGTAGATCACGGCGGTACTTGTTGGGACAAAGCCGTTTGCGTCTGGTTGAAGCTCGATCGCACAGATAGGGTCACATACCGTGAAGGGGCAGCCGCACGTTCTCGGAATTGTGCTTGCCGGTGGTGAAGGCAAGCGCCTGTGGCCACTGACGGCCGACCGCGCGAAACCGGCTGTGCCCTTCGGGGGCAACTACCGGCTGGTCGACTTCGTGCTGTCGAACCTGGTCAACGCGGGGCTCGCGAAGCTCTGCGTGCTGACGCAGTACAAGTCGCACTCACTGGACCGCCACATCTCGACGACGTGGCGCCTGTCCAATGTGCTCGGT
Organism: Pseudonocardiales bacterium; assembly: GCA_032230575.1. Classification (GTDB taxonomy): domain Bacteria; phylum Actinomycetota; class Actinomycetes; order Mycobacteriales; family Pseudonocardiaceae; genus Lentzea. Next base: position 983 of record JAVXWK010000217.1, read on the forward strand.
CAGTACGTGACACCGGTCCCGGCCCAGCAACGTCTGGGCCCCCGCTGGTACACGGGATCCGCCGACGCGATCTTCCAGTCCTTGAACCTCGTCCACGACGAGAAGCCGGACCACGTGGTCATCTTCGGTGCCGACCACGTGTACCGGATGGACCCTGGCCAGATGATCTCGCAGCACGTCGAGTCCGGTGCGGCCGTGACCGTTGCCGGTATTCGCGTGCCGCGGACCGAGGCCAAGGCCTTCGGGTGCATCGACAGCGATGCCTCCGGGAAGATCACGCGCTTCCTGGAGAAGCCGTCCGAGCCGCCGCACGTGCCGGACGATCCCGATGTCACTTTCGCTTCAATGGGCAACTACATGTTCACCACCGAGGCGCTTCTGGACGCGCTTCGGGGGGACGCGTTGAACCCCGACTCGGACCACGACATGGGTGGCGACATCATTCCCATGCTGGTGGACCGGGGGAAGGCGCACGTCTACGACTTCCAGGACAACGATGTTCCCGGGGCCACGGACCGGGATCGCGGGTACTGGCGTGACGTTGGAACTATCGACGCGTACTACGACGCGCACATGGATCTGGTTTCGGTCCATCCGATTTTCAACCTGTACAACGAGTTGTGGCCGATTCGGACTGCCACTCCGCCGTTGCCTCCCGCCAAGTTCATCGCCGGCGGGTCCGCTGAGGACTCGATGGTCGGCCCCGGGTCGATCATCTCCGGGAAGATTCACGGGTCGGTGATCTCTTCGGATGTGACTGTCGAGGTCGGGTCCGTGGTGCAGGGGTCGGTGCTGTTGCCCGGGGTTCGGATCGGCAAGGGTGCTGTGGTTCGGCGGGCTATTTTGGACAAGAACGTTGTGGTGCCCGATGGCGCGTTGATCGGCGTGGACGCGCCGATGGACCGTGAGCGCTACACCGTTTCGGCCAGCGGCATCACGGTCCTCGGCAAGGGCGTCCGGGCTTACTGACTCGAGTACGCGGGGCCCTTTCGTACTATCACGCAGTACGAAAGCTCCCCGCGTGCGGCCAACTAGGGCCTTCGGGCGGCGACCAGCAGGCCGTCGCCCAGCGGGAGCATCACCGGCACCAGGCGGTCGTCCTCCCTCACCAGGCGCGCGATGTCGCGCATGGCCTGGGTCGACTCGTCTCGCTTGCTCGGGTCTACGACCGCGCCGTGCCACAGGACGTTGTCGAACGCGATGACCCCGCCAGGGCGCAGCATGCGGACGCCGTGCTGGAGGTACTGCGGGTACTCAGGCTTGTAGGCGTCCACGAAGACGAGGTCGTAGGCCGCGTCCGTCAGGCGGGGGAGGACGTCCAGCGCTTTGCCGATGATCAGGCGGGTGCGGGACGGGGAGATGCCTGCTGAGGCGTAGGCCTCGCGGGCCGCGCGTTGGTGTTCCGGGGCCACGTCGATCGAGGTCAGGATCCCGGAGGACGGCATGCCTGCCAGCAGGTAGAGACCGCTGGTGCCCGCGCCGGTGCCGATCTCGACGACGGCTTTGGCCTGCAGGGCGGTGGTGAGAAAGCGCAGAGCAGCGCCGCCACCTGCGCCGATGGGCACGCAGCCCAGTTCCTGGCCGCGTGCTCGGGCGGCCAGGTGCACCTCGTCCTCGGGGAGGTACTGCTCGACGTACTCCCGCAGGGCCGATTCCGTGGTCACAGGGGCAGGTTAGTGCCCCTTGTGCCCAAAACGGGTGAACGCGGCCCGAACCGAGATTCTCAGGGTGCTCTCAGCCTGCTCTCACGATCATTTAAAGGGAGCACGAGAAGGTACAGAGGCAACAAGCCAGGCTCTAGTCGGGAACAAGCCGGACCCGTCGCCCGTTGAGCCGCATAAGGGTCGCCGGGCGGCCCACATGGAGGTGCCGAAACACCTGATGCGCACGCAGTCGAGTTCGCCGGAGGCCGTCGCGCCCATCGAGACGGCCGACTGGACGCCGCCCTCGTGGGACTCAATCGTCCGTGAGCACGCGGACCGCGTCTACCGGCTCGCGTACCGCCTGACCGGCAATCAGCACGATGCCGAGGACCTGACCCAGGAGACGTTCATCCGCGTCTTCAGGTCGCTCGCGTCGTACAAGCCGGGCACCTTCGAGGGGTGGCTGCACCGCATCACCACCAACCTCTTCCTCGACATGGCACGCAGGCGTTCTCGCGTGCGCATGGAGGCGCTGCCCGAGGACAACGACCGCCTCGAGGGTGACGACCTGTCCCCCGAGGAGATCTACGACGAGAACCACCTGGACCCCGATCTGCAGGCCGCGCTGGACGAGCTCCCGCCGGAGTTCCGTGCCGCTGTGGTCCTGTGCGACGTGGAAGGCCTTTCCTACGAGGAGATCGGCGCCACTCTCGGGGTGAAGATGGGTACCGTGAGGAGCAGGATCCATCGGGGCCGCCAGGCTCTGAAGGTCGCGCTCGAACGTCGTCGTCGGGAATCGTTGCTGGAGGACTCTGCATGACCGACCTCCGTGGTTGGGGCCTGCCTGAGCAGCATCTCTTGCCGGATGCCGTGGTCGCTTTCGTGGACGGAGAACTGTCCTCGGTCGCCCACGAGCGAGCCTCTGCGCACATTCAGCGCTGCGGCTTCTGCGCCTTCGAGACCTACACCCAGCAGCAGGCGCGCTCGGCTGTGCGCACTGCCGCTGCGCCGACGGCGTCCGCGTCGTTGCTGGACAGGCTCGGTGCCATTCCGCAGGAGGTCGACCTGCCGTCCGCTCCGGACGGGCTCGCGATCACCGAGGACGGACAGTTCGTCGCCGTGCAGCGCACCGACAAGCCCGCGTTCGGGTCCGGTCCGGTGCTCGGTTCTTCGAGACCGCTGGGCAGCAACGGCTGGTTCAGCGGCCGTCGCGCGCGCCAGGGTGCCGGTGTCGTGGTGAGCGGCATGCTGCTCGGCGCGCTCGCGTTCACCACGCCGGAGAGCGACGCGCCTGCTTCGCCGTCCGTGCCGCAGAACGCCCGCGCGGTCTTCGCGACCACCCCCTGACAGCCATTTCACCGTTCGTGAGGCACGCTGTAACTCAGCACTCCTAGCGGAAAACTCGGGGAGAGATGAGCCAGCAGTCGCCCAACGGCCAGACGCCCACGCCCGTTTCCGGAGTGGACGACGGAGCGCACCGCAGGCTCCGGCCACGGCCCCTGGTGCAGCCGCCGGTCGACCCCGCGTACGCCTCCGCCTTCGGCCGCCCGGACGGTGTCGACACCGCGTTCGCCACGCGCGACGTGCCCGTTCCCGCCGTCGAGTCGGCGCCACCACCTCCGGAGTCCCTCGTCACGGCGTTCGGTCGCCAGGGTTCGCAGGAGTTGTTGCAGCGGCCGCCGCAGCCGGTTTCCGACCCTGATCCGGACATCGACCCCGTCTTCTGGGGCGACAAGCCCGCCGCTGACCCGTGGCGCGACCCGGCTTCCGGTGCCGTGATCGGCCCGCCCGCCGTGGGTGAGGACCCGCCCGGCGAACCGGAGGCGAAGCCCGCGCCGGGTCCGCAGCTGAGCGTTCCCGAACTGATCTTCGGCCGTCGCGTGAAGCCGGCCGCCCTGACGTTGCTCGTCGTGGTCGCGCTGCTCGTCGGTGCCGCCGGTGGCCTCGTGGGCTGGCTGATCGGCCGCGCGGGCAACCCGCTGACCGACTCCACCGTGACCCTGGCCGAGGTCGAGCAGGGCAAGGAGCGCCCCGCCGGTTCGATCTCGGACATCGCCAAGCGCGTCACGCCCAGCGTCGTGTCCATCGAGTTCAAGGGCACGAACGTCGCGGGCGTCGGCTCCGGTGTGGTCATCGAGGCCGGCGGCTACATCCTGACCAACGACCACGTCGTCGCTCCGGCGGCCCAGGACTCCTCGGCCAAGCTCAGCGTCGTCTTCACCGACGGCACGCGCGCCGCGGCCCGCATCGTCGGGCGGGACCCGAAGACCGACATCGCGGTCGTCAAGGTCGAGGTCACCAACCCGACCGTCCTGCAGTTCGGCAACTCCGACGAACTGCAGGTCGGCGACAGCGTGATCGCCATCGGCTCGCCGCTGCAGCTGTCCAACACCGTCACCGAGGGCATCGTCTCCGCGCTGCACCGCCCGGTGACGGCGGCGGGCGAGAACGGCGGCCCCCAGGTCACCTACGACGCGATCCAGACCGACGCGGCCATCAACCCTGGCAACTCGGGCGGCGCGCTGGTCGACTCGCGCGGCGCCCTGGTCGGCATCAACTCGTCGATCCGCACCGAGACCGGCGGTTCGGTCGGCCTCGGCTTCGCGATCTCCGGCAAGCAGGCCCGCAAGATCAGCCAGGAGCTGATCCGCAGCGGCTCCGTGAAGCACGCGGACATGAACATCAACGTGAAGTCCGTGTCCGCCGAGACCTCGGAAGGCGCCCAGGTGCAGAACGTCCCGGCCGGTGGGGCGGCCGCAGCTGCCGGCATCCAGGAGGGCGACGTGATCACCAAGGTCGGCGACCGCATGGTCCGCAACGCCGCCGAGCTCGTGGTGGCCGTTCGCGAGCACGAGATCGGCCAGACGGTGCAGGTCGTGCTGGCCCGGCAGGGTCGTGAGCTCAAACTCGACGTGACGCTGAAGAGCGACTGACAAGTAGGCTGGGACCCGTGTTCGAGAACATCGGATGGGTAGAGATCCTCATCATCGTCGTCGCGGGTCTCTTCATCCTGGGGCCCGAACGCATGCCGGCCGCGGCAGCGTGGCTCGGCAAGACCGTGCGCCAGGTCCGCGAGTACGCCACCGGCGCGCGCGAGCAGCTCAAGCAGGAGATGGGGCCGGAGTTCGAGTCGCTCCGCAAGCCCCTGGAGGACCTTCGCGAGCTGCGCAACTTCGACCCGAAGCGCGCGGTGACGAAGCACCTGTTCGACGATCCCGAGCCGACCAAGTCGAACGGCTACCCGACGCCGTCCACACCGCCCGCGCCGGAGCAGCGGCCGCTCTCGCCTGGCGAGCGCCCGCCGTACGATCCGGACGCAACCTGATCTGTGGCGCCGTGCCTTGACGTCTACGTGCGGCTACCGCACTTAGACCGCGTTCGAGTGGAGAGTTTTCTCGACACACATGTGGCGCACTGGCGGGAGTCGTCCGCATGGCTCTCGGAGGACGCCGCCGAGACCCTCCTCGCGGGGCTTTCCGGCTCACCGTCGGGCGAGACGCTGTACGCCTCGAGATTCAGCGGAGTCCGCAATCCTGAGCTGGACTTCGTGATGCTCGCGTTTCCCCATGACGCCGGTGTTGTTCTGGGCGTGTCCGTCGACCTCGAACCAGATGAGGACGCAGCGATGATCCAGGCTGAGCAGTGGTTGGTCCGGCTGATGGACGAACTGGGCGCGCCGCAGGGGTTCGTGCAGGCCGAGGAGCCGCCACCGCTGACCGAGGCCGAGTGGCACGCCGAGATGCAGCGTGCCCTGACCTCGCGATCCCGCGCCTAGCGGCCCGCGGGGGAGACGTTCAGCAGACGGCCTGCCAGGCCGCGCGACTTCACGGTCAGCTTCTTCGCCACGTCGAGCAGCACCTGAGCGGCCGCCGACTCCGGCACCGCCTGCACGATCGGCGTGCCCGAGTCGCCGTTCTCCCGCAGTCGCGGGTCGAGCGGCACCTGGCCGAGCAGCGGCACCTCGGAGCCGATGGTCTTGGAGAGCGACTCCGCGACGGCCGCGCCGCCACCCGAGCCGAAGACCTCCATGCGCGAGCCGTCCGGCATCTCCAGCCACGACATGTTCTCGATGACACCCGAGACTCGCTGACGCGTCTGCAGGGCGATCGACCCGGCGCGCTCGGCCACCTCGGCGGCGGCCTGCTGCGGCGTCGTCACAACCAGGATCTCGGCGTTAGGCACCAGCTGCGCCACCGAGATCGCGATGTCGCCGGTGCCGGGCGGCAGGTCGATCAGCAGCACGTCCAGGTCGCCCCAGAACACGTCCGCGAGGAACTGCTGCAGGGCGCGGTGCAGCATCGGGCCGCGCCACACGACCGGGGTGTTGCCCGGCGTGAACATGCCGATCGAGATGACCTTCACGCCGTGCGCCTGCGGGGGCATGATCATCTTCTCGACCTGCGTGGGGCGGCCGTCGGCGCCCAGCATGCGCGGGATCGAGTGGCCGTAGATGTCCGCGTCGACGATGCCGACGGACAGGCCTCGCGCGGCCATGGCCACGGCGAGGTTCACGGTGACCGAGGACTTGCCGACGCCGCCCTTGCCGGACGCGACGCAGTACACGCGCGTCAGCGAGCCCGGCTGGGCGAAGGGGATGACCGGTTCCTCGGCGCCGCCGCGCAGGGTCTTGCGGAGCTCGGTGCGCTGGGCGTCGCTCATCACGTCCAGATCGACCCGGACGGCCGTGACGCCGTCCAACGCGGTGACGGCGGCGGTGACGTCCTTGGTGATCTTGTCCCGCATCGGGCAGCCCGCGACCGTCAGGAAGATGCCCACGACCACGGCACCGTCCGAGCCGACCTCGACGTCCTTGACCATGCCGATCTCGGTGATCGGGCGGCGGATCTCGGGGTCCTGCACACCGGCGAGCGCCTTGCGGACGTCCTCGATGGTGGGGAGGGGCTGTGTGGTGGTCACCCGGCCATGCTACGTCCGGCGCAGGCCTGTCCTACCGGCCGGTCACTTTCGAGCACAGGCCCAGGTCGTAGCGGGGCCGGAGCTGTCCGTAACATCGACGTCCGTGCCGGAATCGGGTAGTTCCCGGTTGCCCACCCGTGTCGAGCTCGGGGTGTGGCGATCGTTCCTCCGCGCGCATGCACGGATCACGAGGGTCCTCGAGGCCGAACTGATTGCTGAGCAGCGCCTTTCGCTCGCGGCGTACGACGTGCTGGTTCAACTGGCCGAGACGCCTTCCATGCGCATGCGCATGACCGAACTCGCCGATGCCGTCCTGCTGTCCCGTTCAGGCGTCACCCGCCTGGTGGACCGTCTGGAACGTGCTGGGCTCGTCGGACGTGAACGCGCCGACGGTGATGGACGCGGCATCGTGGCCGTGCTCACACCGCTCGGTGCCGAACGCCTGCGCAGCGCGTCCGCTACCCACCTCGCGGGCGTCGCCGAGCACTTCGGGGAGAGCTTCGGGCCCGGAGAGCTTGAAGCCTTCGGACGCACGTGTGATCGCTTGGCAGCGGACGACGTGTATCCGTGATCACCGTGGTGGGACTTGTGCACGTCGAGGCTGGCCGCCTCCTCGTTGTGCGCTCACGCAACAAGAAGGCCTTCTACCTGCCGGGCGGCAAGATCGAGGCCGGTGAATCCCCGGCTGAGGCGTTGCGGCGGGAGGTGCGGGAGGAGCTCGGGATCGAGCTGGAGCGGCCGTCCGTCCTCAAGCGCTACGTCGCCCCGGCCTATGGCGAGGGTGAAGGCGCGATGGTCGACATGACCTGTTTCACCGCCGTGCTTCACGGCACGCCGCAGCCCACGAGCGAGATCGCCGAGCTGACGTACGTGACGCGCGACGAGTACCGCGAGCACGCCGAGACGGCGCCCGCGATCCACGAGGTCCTGTCAGACCTGGTCGCGAGTGGACAGATCAGGACGTGATCCGGCGCACCGTCACGGCCGGACCCTGCGCGTGTTGTTCTGCTCCTTCACCAGCTTCTCCAGCTCACCCCGGATGAAGTCGCGCGTCACCACCTCGCCGAGTGCCAGCCGCACGGCTGCCAGCTCCCGCGCCAGGTACTCGGTGTCCGCCTTGGTCTGCGCCGCCCGAGTCCTGTCCTCCTCCAGCGACACCCGGTCGCGGTCGTCCTGCCGGTTCTGCGCCAGCAGGATCAGCGGCGCCGCGTAAGCAGCCTGGGTCGAGAACGCCAGGTTCAGCAGGATGAACGGATACGGGTCCCACCGCAGGGTCACCGCGAAGAGGTTCAGCACGATCCACGCGATCACGAGCAGCGTCTGCCAGAACAGGAACTTCCCGGTCCCGAGGAACCGCGCGAGCCGTTCGGAGAACTGACCGAACGAGTCCGGGTCGATCGAGAAGCGGAAGCCCCGTGGCTCGCGCGGCTGGTCGAGTCTGCGCCGCGGCAGCAGTTCAGGCATGGCTCAGTCCCGTCTCGCGCCAGTTGGCCGGCAGCAGGTGGTCCAGCACGTCGTCTACGGTCACCGCGCCGAGCAGGTGCTCGGCCTCGTCGGTGACCGGCGCGCACACCAGGTTGTAGGTGGCGAAGTAGCGGGTGACGTCGCTCAGGGAAGCCGACGGTGGCAGCCGCACCAAGGAGGTGTCGAGCACGCCGGCGACCAGATCGGACGGCGGTTCGCGCAGCAGGCGTTGGATGTGGACGCACCCCAAGTACCGCCCTGTCGGCGTTGCCGATGGCGATCGGCACACGAAGACCATGGAGGCCAACGCGGGCGTCAGGTCGGGATTTCGCACTCGTGCCAACGCTTCCGCGATCGTCGCGTCCGGCGTGAGGATGATCGGCTCCGGGGTCATCAGGCCGCCCGCGGTGTCGAACGAGTACTCCAGCAGACGCCGGACCGGTTCGGACTCCTCGGGTTCCATCAGTTCCAGCAGGCGGTCCTTGGTGCCCTCGGACAGCTCGCTCAGCAGGTCGGCCGCGTCGTCCGGGTTCATCGCCTCCAGGATGTCGGCGGCGCGTTCCTCGTCCAGGTGCGACAGGATGTCCTTCTGGTCCTCTTCGGACAGCTCCTCGATGACGTCCGCGAGACGTTCGTCGTCCAACGCGTCCGCGACCTCGTGACGGCGCTTGGTCGGTAGCTCGTGCAGGGCATGAGCCACGTCCGCCGCGCGCATGCCCTCGAAGACCGCGACGAGCTGTTGTGCGCCCTGCGGCTGGCCCGCGAGCTCGTTGACGCTCAGGCCGCCGACGTCCTCCCAGCGGAACACCTGCGTCGGGCCCTTGAAGCCGAACCTGCCGGTGCGCTGCCGGGCCGCCACCTTGATCATCCGCCAGTCGCGGGTGCGGGTCAGCTCCATCGCGGCGTCCACGACGACCGCCGTGCCGCCGTCCGCCAGCTGGATCTTGGCGTCGAGCACCTCGCCGATCACCAGCACCTCGTTGACGCGCTGGTGGAACGGCCGCAGGTTCACCGAGCCGGTCGCGAGCGTCACGGCGTTCGGCTCGACCGAGGTGAGCCGCAGCATCGGTACGAAGATCCGGCGGCGCGTCACCAGTTCCACGACCATGCCCAGCACGCGGGGCGGCTGGCGGTCGATCCGGAGACTGATCACGACGTCGCGGGCCTTGCCGATCGGTTCGCCGTCGGGGCCGAAGACGGGAAGTCCGGCCAGCTGAGCGATGTACACCCGGTTCACAGCCACCACAACAACCAGGCTAGATCACGTTCTGGCCGCCCACCCGGCGATCTCCGCGCAGGCATCCGCGAATTCCGGGATGCCCTCTTCCACGCACCAGGCCCAGTTCGCGACCGCCCGGTAGAGCGTCCAGTCCCGCGCCTTCGCCACGTCCAGCTCGGCGTGGTCGCAGATCGTGAGAAAGCGGTCGGTCAGCCCCTTGCGGCCGTCGAGCTCGTCGAACCTGTTCCACAGCAACGGAATGACGCAGTACTCGCGGTCACCGGCCAGCGGTTTCGGGTCGATCATCAGCCAGGGCTCGCGGTCGCCGCGCAGCACGTTCTCGAAGTGCAGGTCCTCGTTCACCAGGGTGGTGCCCATGGTCCTGCTGTTGGCAACGTCACGTGCGGCGTCGAGCAGTTCGCGCGGTATCGCCGGGTGCTCTCGCAGTTCGCCTTTGAACCTGCGGATCTCCTCGGGCGCGGTCAGGTCGCGGTGACGGCGCAGCATCCCGCAGATCACCCCGACCGCCTTCTCGATCGGCTCGTCGTCCAGCGAGTGCGTGTGGTCGAGGCGTTCGAGCAGCAACGCGCCGAGCTCCTCGTCGTGGTCGAGCAGCCGAACGGTGCCCTGTCCGTCGTAGAGCCGCAGAGCCAGCGGTTCGTTCGCGGTCTCCTCTCCGACCCAGGTGATCTTGAGGGCCGCGGGGTGCCCATCTGCCTGGCGGACCGGGAGCACGACGGCGCAGAACCCGTTCATCAGCGGCCCGTCCGGCGTGAGCCGCCACCGGGAGCACGCCTTCGTGGCGAGCTTCGGCAGTGAGGCGACCCACGCGTCCGCTCGTTCACCGAGACCCTTGCCGAAACCCTCCGGGACGGTGATCATGCGCTGAACTCCAAGCGGTACACCGCTTCCCACTCCGGTTTGGTGTTGAGCCGGGCGGTCTTCAACGCCTGCGCCGTCTCCTCGTCGGGCTCGGTCAGCCTCGCCACGGCCTGGGCGTCGATGAGGTGCGAGTGCGTGCTGGGGGACCGCACGGTGACGGTGACCTGCGCCTGGTCGGTCAGCCCCGGCACCTGTTGTTCGCTGCCGCCGGTGATGACCCACAGCGCGTCGTCACGCCAGTGCGCGTGCACGAGACGGGGTTCGTGGCCGGGTGAGGTGATCCAGACGGCGGCTGCCTTCCGCAGCGCCGCGTCCAAGATTCGAGTGATCTCCACCGGTTCAGCCTGCCAGGGTTTGTGAAACGGGACTCAGCGAATATGCGCCCGGAGATGATGCGTGCCACTGTGGCGCACATAGTTACCGGCCGGTACGAGGAGGTACTCCAGTGGTCGACCAGCAGCGTCCCCGTCGCTCGTGTCTGGCGGTTCCGGGTTCGAGCCAGAAGATGATCGACAAGGCGCGCACGCTGCCGGCGGACCAGGTGTTCCTGGACCTGGAGGACGCCTGCGCGCCGCTGGCCAAGCCGGACGCCCGCAAGACGATCGTCGCGTCCCTGAACGAAGGCGGCTGGGGCTCGAAGGCCCGTGTCGTGCGCGTCAACGACTGGACGACGGAGTGGACCTACCGCGACGTCACCGAGGTCGTCGAGGGCGCCGGTGCGAACCTCGACTGCATCATGCTGCCGAAGGTGCAGACGCCCGAGCAGATCGTGGCGCTCGACTTCCTGATCACGCAGATCGAGAAGACGATGGGCTACGAGGTCGGCAAGATCGGCATCGAGGCGCAGATCGAGAACGCTCTGGGCCTGAACAACGTCAACGCGATCGCCACCGCGTCCCCGCGCGTCGAGACGATCATCTTCGGCCCGGCGGACTTCATGGCGTCGATCAACATGAAGTCGCTGGTCGTCGGTGAGCAGCCGCCCGGCTACGACGTCGGCGACGCCTACCACTACATCCTGATGCGGATCCTGATGGCCGCGCGGGCCCACGACAAGCAGGCCATCGACGGTCCCTACCTGCAGATTCGCGACGTCGACGGCTACAAGCGCGTCGCCGGCCGGTCCGCGGCGCTGGGCTTCGACGGCAAGTGGGTGCTGCACCCCGGCCAGATCGACGCGGCCAACGAGGTCTTCAGCCCGAAGCAGGACGACTACGACCACGCCGAGAACATCCTCGACGCGTACTCCTACTTCACGTCCGAGGCGGGCGGTAAGCGTGGCGCGGTGATGCTCGGCGACGAGATGATCGACGAGGCGTCGCGGAAGATGGCTCTGGTGATCTCGGGCAAGGGGCGTGCCGCGGGCATGTCGCGCTCGAACATCTGGACCCCGCCGGAGGACTGAGCCGGTTCAAAGCCGTTACGGATTGTGTGCCACTTCACCTCAACTATTACTGGACGTGTTCGACCGTCACAGGTTGCATTCAAAACGGGTGAAGTGGCGCACAATCAGTGACAAGAGTTTGCGGTGCGCCCCGGGGTGGGGTGCATGCTCGTGGGCATGTCACATTCGAGTAACGGTAGGACGAGCAGACGGTTGCGGCTCTTCAAGCGCCGCGAGGACGACCTGCTCGAGCGCAGCTTCCGCAGCTGCCCGGGATGCGATGCCGACGTCCACGTGTTCGCCGACGTCTGCCGCCACTGCGGTGGCGCGCTGGAGATCGCTCTCGCGAGCTGATCAGCGGTTGATGTTCTCGAAGATCGCCGCGCCGATGCCGAGTGAGTAGAACAGCACCGCGATCGCGATGAAGCCGTAGCCGATGCACAACGCGGCGATCGCCTGTCCGCGCCCAGTCGCCTCGCCTCGCTTGATCTTCGACAGGGCGACGTGGCCCATCACGATCCCGACGATCCAGCCGACGCAGCACAGGAAACCGAAGATCGAGCACACCATGGCGATCGTCGCGGTGTTCGTGTCCAGCGGCTTGGGCGGGTAGCCGCCGTAGCCGTACTGCGGGCCGTAAGGCTGCTGGCCGTACTGAGGCTGACCGTATTGAGGCTGGCCGTAGGGCTGCTGTCCGTACGGCTGTCCGTAGGGCTGGCCCTTCGGGTCCTGGTTGTACGGGTCGTACGTCATTGATCCCCCCAATGTGCGAGTGCGCAGGGATCTTAAGGGGGAGCTTTCCGATTCGCGCCGTGTGGGTGCGTGATTGCCGTGGTTCGGGATGCTGTCTCGGTACAGGTGGCGGGACTGTGTTGCGGAGAGCACACCCCGGTCGCAAACGGGCGTTAACCGGTCCATACTCGCCGGTAACCAAAGCCTTGGAAGGGAAGTGCGATGGCGCGCCTCGCCCAGACCGCGGGTCTCACGGACATCCAGGAAGAAATCCTCGCGACCGTTCGCACGTTCGTGGACAAGGAGATCATTCCGCACGCCCAGACGCTGGAGCACGGCGACACGTACCCCGCCGACATCGTCGAGGGCATGAAGGAGATGGGCCTCTTCGGCCTGACAATCCCGGAGGAGTACGGCGGCCTGGGCGAGTCCCTGCTGACGTACGCGCTGGTGGTCGAGCAGATCGCGCGGGGCTGGATGAGCGTCTCCGGCGTCATCAACACCCACTTCATCGTGGCGCACATGCTCAAGCAGCACGGCACGCCCGAGCAGAAGCAGAAGTACCTGCCCCGCATGGCCGCGGGCGAGGTGCGCGGCTCGTTCTCCATGTCCGAGCCCGAACTGGGCTCCGACGTCGCGGCGATCCGCACGCGGG
>JAVXWK010000234.1:0-3024 GCA_032230575.1 Pseudonocardiales bacterium
GGCTGACGCGGCGAGGCAGCATGCTCAGGCTTCGGCCGAGGCTGCCAAGGCCGAGTTGGGCAAGCTCGGCGGCGGCAGTGGCAGTGGCACCGGCAGTGGCAGTGGCCACGGTGCCGGGCACACGGACACTGCCGCGCAACAGGCCGCGGATCAGGCGCAGCGGAACGCTGAGGCCCACGCGCGGCAGGTGGCCGACGAGGCCCGCCGAAACCTGACGGGTGGCAGCATCCCCGGTCTGCCCGACCACGCGCCGAAAACGGACTCGATCAAGCCGTACGAGGCCAGCCTCGGCACGTCGAAGCCCTCAACGCTTTCCAGTTTCCTCGGCGGCGGCGGTTCGGGCAGCGGTTTGGGCGCAGGCAAGGTGGCTGCACCGGGAGTCAGCCTCACGTCGGAAGGCGTCGGCAGCCTGTCTCCCCGCGAACAGGGCCTCACCACGCCTGGCCGCGGTCTGACGACCACCGGTGGACCTGTGGTTCCCGGCCGCGGTGCTGTTGGTGGGATCGGCGAGAACGGCGCGCCGATGATGCCTCCGATGGGTGGAGCGGGCGCGGGTGGTGCCGGCCAGCAGCAGAAAGAACGGGACCGGACGACCTGGCTTCAGGGCGACGACAAGGACTGGGAAGAAGACGAGACCGGAGTGTCGTCTCCCACCATCGGACGGAGCTGAGCGATGGCAACTACTCATGAGGATCGGCTGACCTACGACGAGGTCCTCGATCGCGTTCTCGCCGCGGACCCGGAGACCTTCTACGCGCAAGCGAAGGCCTTCGAGCAGGCCACGGCGGTGCTGGACGACGCCAAGATGGCGCTCGCCAAGCTGCGGCGACAACTCGAGGAGGGCTGGTCCAACGGTGTGAGCGACCGGTTCGTCCGGATCGAGAGGCTGGTCCGGGAGGTTGAGGTCCTGCTGGCCGACATGCCGGCGTATCCGCGGCTTCTGCGTCGCACTGGCGACACCATTGTGGACAGTCGGCAACGTCTGCTCGCCCTGCGTCATATGCCGGTCGTGCCTCACAATGTCGGCGTGGCGGACAAGATCGACCGCAAAGCTCTGTCCGATCGCGACAGTCAGGCGCGCAGGATCCTCGGTGAACTGTCCACTTCGTACCTCCAGATCGGCGGTGAGATGCCGGAGCTTCCGAAGCACACCGTCACCGGTCAGCTGGTGCTGGTTCCTCCGCTGCGGCAGCCGACCGCCGGTATGGGTGGAGCTGGTTCCCAGGTCGTGAGCAGCTCCACCCGTTCGCAGTCGGCACATCCGCGCTCGTTCATGGGCAAGGCCGGGTCGACGGAGCTCTTCGCTCCGCAGAACGCCGGCGAACCGGCTCGACCCGAGCAGCAGGCGGCGTTCGGCCGGTTCGCGACGCTCGCGACGCGGTCCGCCCCCACCGTTCCCGCCCAGAAGACCCAGTCGTTCAACGGCTTCTCGGCCCTGGCCGACCCCGCGGACTCCGCTGCCGTCGTGCTGGGAGCGCAGGGCAGGGGTCTGGGGCCCGCACCGTCCACTGAGGAGGACAAGGGCACCTCTGGTCGCAAGCACCTCGAGCTGACGCACCTCCACGCTGGGCTAGACGGCACTGCCGCGCAGCTCACCGCCGAGGTGAAGATCCCGGCAAGCCTGGAGTCCGCGCCTCCAGTGGAGCAGCCGGCGGCGGCTCCTCCGGACACGTCCGCCGCCCCGGCGGCCGCTCAGGCGTTGGGTGCGAAACCGCAGATCACGTTGACCAGCACCACGGCGCCGGCGCCCGCGGTACCGACACCTGCCGCGCCGACACTCGCAGCCGCGGCACCCGCGGCGCCGGCGGCCGCGGCCCCCGCACCGCCTCCTGGCCCGCCTTCTCCGCCGGCGGTGCCCGCCACGTCGGCGCCGCAGCCGAATCCCTTCGCCATGGCGGCGAACCCAGGCCTCGCCGCGGGTGCGGGATCGGCGGCGAGCACCGCACGTCCGCCTCTCGGGGCTGCTCTCGGCGCCGGTCTCTCGGCGCCGGCGCCGACCGCCCGCGGCCCGGAGGTGTGGTTGCGGGCGGACACCAACGACTGGGCCAACCCCCACCAGGCGGTCACCCGGCTCGGACGTGATGGCGCGGACCAGGTGCCGAGCCTCAACGGCGGCACGTGTGCCACCGGCCACGGAAAGGAAGTGCGATGAAGGACTGGAGCGCTGAGTACAGGTCGGTGAACGAGGCCGCGGAGGCGGCGTTGGCCGACTTCGAACGCGAACACCGCAGGATCGCCGAAGTGAACACCACGATCGCCGAGGCGTCGACGACTACGCGTGCCAAGGACCGGTCGCTGTCGATCGACTTCGACGGTCGCGGTGAGATCACCGCGATCACGTTCCACGGCACGAAGTACCGCAGCATGGCTCCGACGGAGCTCGCCCACGTGCTGCTCGAGACGATTCGCGCCGGCCGCGCCGAATGCGTGCGGAAGATGAGCGAAGCGATGGGGGACGACTTCCTCCCCGGTATCAGCTTCGCCGATCTGGCCAGCGGGAAGCTGGACTCCGAGGACGTCTTCCAGAAGCTCGTGGAGCCGTTCATCGGTGATGGCGTCGGCGAGGGAATTCTCGGCCGTTCGCCGAAGAACTCACAGGGAGGTGGCCGCAATGGTTAGGGAACTCAGGTTCGACCCGGACGTCGTGCGATCCGTGAACAAGCAGGTGGGCGCGACCGCCACCAACTTCTCGGAGAAGGTGCAGGAGTTGGTCGCGAAATGTCTGCAGCACGACGGGTGCTGGGGCAATGACGAGTTCGGTCAGTCCTTCGCCAAGAACTACACGCCCGGACAGGCCACGATGCTCAAAAACGGAAAAGATATCGTCTCGAGCCTGACGACCTTCGGGAAGCTGCTCGACCAGGGAGTGTTGTTTCTCGAAGAAACTGACGAGAACAACGCGAAGCAGCTGTAAACGTACGCCATTTCCGGCCAGGGTAAGGTGTCATGACGACTCATTTGCCAGGTGCTCTTCAGACCTTGCTGAAGATCACCGTCGGCATGCCCTGGCCGGAGGGTGACGAA
>JAVXWK010000259.1:0-6244 GCA_032230575.1 Pseudonocardiales bacterium
AGCCGCGACCGTGCAGGAGGTCGAAGTCGAGCTCGAGGAGCACGGCGGGGTGTGGCGCGCGAAAGTCGTGCGGTTCGCCGCGGAACGGGTGCTCCGCGGCCGCCCGCTCGGCAAGAACGCGCACCTCGTCGTGCGCACCGACGAACCGTCCGAGACCGCACTGCAGCTCGCGGACGTCGTCGTGCACCTGGAACCCGGCGATGCCGAGTGGATCACCGAGATCCTCAAGGCCCTCCCCGGCGCGACCGTGGCCGCCAGGCCCGCGGACGGCAAGACCTGGCTGATCGGCACCACGGAGGAGCAGATCCGCGTGGAAGGAGGATCGGTGCTCGCCTCGGTCGCACTCGAATGGCTCGCGCGAGGCAACGCGCTGAGCACGCTGCCCGCGCGGATCGAGGTCAGAGCTGGTTGATGCGCACCAGGTTGCCGGCCGGGTCGCGGAACGCGCAGTCCCGCACGCCCCACGGCTGGTCCTCGGGCTCCTGCAGCACCTCGCCGGCTCCTGACTCCGAGACCCACGCCTGCGCGCGGTCGAACACGCTCTGCAGGTCCTTGGAGCCCAGCGAGATGGCCGTGTAGACGCCCTTGGCCATGAGCACGGCGATCGTGCGGCGCTCCTCGTCGCTCACGCCGGGGTCGACGGCGGGCGGGTGCAGGACGATGCCGGTGTCGGGCTGGCCGGGCGGGCCCACGGTGATCCAGCGCATGGTGCCCTGGCCGACGTCCTTGCGGACCTCGAAGCCGAGTGCGTCGCGGAAGAAGCCGAGGGACTTCTCGGGGTCGTCTGCGGGCAGGAACGCCGCGGCGATGATGACTGACATGCCGGTCAACCTAATCGGACGGACCCGCCGCCGCTTCTCGATTCCTGATCGGCCGCATGACGGCCTTGGCCAGGCAGTTCGGGATGCCCTGGCCGTCGGAGGCGGCGACCTTCCGGTACTGGCTCGGCGACATGCCGACCAGCTCGGAGAAGCGGGTGCTGAACGTGCCGAGCGACGTGCAGCCCACCTCGAAGCAGACCTCGGTGACGGACATGTCGCCGCGCCGCAGCAGGGCCATCGCGCGTTCGATGCGCCGGGTCATCAGGTAGCTGTAGGGCGACTCGCCGAACGCGGCCCGGAACGCCCTCGACAGATGCCCGGCGGACAGGTGCACGCCACGAGCCAGCGCCGCCACGTCGAGCGGCTCCCGGTACTCGCGGTCGATCCTGTCGCGCACCTTGCGCAGCAGCACGAGCTCCTGCAGGCGCGGGTCTTGGGCGGTCACGAAGAACAGCCTAAGCCCCGCGCCTGACAGGTCACTGACTCAGCACGCGCCCTGGTCGCGCCAGACGCCCCACTCGCCGGTGGTGCCGGGCTCCTCGCCCTTCGTCCACCACTGGGCCTTCCACCTGCGACCCTTGTGCGCCACCTCGTTGCCACCCGTGTAGACCTGTTCGCGGTCCCACGCGGGCAGCGAGCAGGCCGGCGGGTTCGACGTGGTGGTCGTCGTGGTCGTCGTGGTCGTCGTCGAAGTGGTGGTCGGCGGGGTGCCGCCACCGATCCGCGGGTAGTCCGCTGTGATCGCGTAGGACTGACCGCCGAAGGTGAACACGAAGTTCGACGGCGTCGAGATCGGCAGCTGGTAGCTGACGGTCATCTCGATCGACGCGCCCGGTGCCAGCGACTGCCACGACGGCAGCGTCAGCTCCGCCTTCTGGAAGTCGCCCTTCAGGCCGCCGACGTTGGACCCGCTGTGCCCCTTGGAGACGACCTTCAGCCCGAACCCGGACTGGTCGGCCATGCCGCCGGGCGCGCTGGTGCCGTAGTCGAACGCGATCTTCGTGCCGCCGGGGATGGTGACGGTGGAGCGGTTCGTGAACTTGATCTTCGGCGTGATCGGGTAGTTGTTGTCACCCAACGCGAAGCCGTAGACGTCCACGTCGACCGCGAGCGACTGCGACTGCTGCGCGGACGCCTTCGCGGCACCGTAGGGCGCGGCGCCGTTCAAGCCGGTGTTGATCGTCGACAGCAAGGTGTCGCCGATGAAGTACTCCTTCTTGGCGGAGTCGTACTTGTAGTCACCGGCGAGCTCCCAGATCATGATGCCGCCGAGACCCTTGTCCTTCACGTACTTGGCCTTCTCCGCGATCGACTGCTCGGTCTCGGTGGAGAGGAACACCTTCTTGTCGTCGTTCCAAAGCCACGGCGACTTCAGCGTCGAGTCGTAGTACGGCGCGTACGTGCCGGTGAGGCGGTCGGTCGGGTCGTTGACCGGGTCGAGGCCGTACTGCCCGGAGTACGAACCGGTGACCTTCGCCTCGAGGTTCTTGGTGTGCCACAACGGGTTCACCCCGGACGGAACCTCGGCGCCACCGGCCGTGACGTCGTGCCAGATGTTGTCGATGCCGGTCGCACCGTTACCGCACGGCGTGGTCGAGCCGACCGAGGAACCGGTGCCGGGCGGGCACTTCGACTGGTCGGGCAACGCCGCCTTGCCCCACAACCCGTTCGTGCCACCGGAAACGCCCTGCCAGCCGCGCGAGTAGAACGGCACGCCCAGGTTGATGCGTCCGGCCTGCATCGCGCCGCGGTAGTAGTGATACGCCCAGTCGGTGTTGAGGTAGCCCATGCCCTCGTACTGCGGGGCCGTGTACACACCGCCGGCCGACAGCTCGCCGTCCTTGCCGTCGTCGTACAACGCCGCGTTCGGGCCGACGAAGTGGTTCCACGAACCGTGCAGGTCGTAGCTCATGACGTTCAGGTAGTCGAGATACTTGACGACCTGGTACGACTCCTGGCCGCGCAGCAACCAGCCGGACGCGGGCACGGCGGCGGTCAGCATGTAGTGCTTGCCGTCGGTGGCACCGGCGCGGTCGAGCTTCTCCCGCAACGTCTTCATGATCGCCGAGTAGCCGGTCCACAGGTTGCCGCGGTTGGCGTTGGAGATCCAGAAGTCGTCGGGGTTGCCCGCGTGGTTGTTCGACGTCGCGTACTCGTAGTCGATGTCAGCACCGTTGAACCCGTACTGGCGCAGGAACCCGACGACGCTGTCCGCGAACGTGTCGATCGCCGCCTGCGACTGGCCGAGCTTGTAGAAGCCGCCCGACGCGTTGCGCGTGCCGTCGGCGTTGAAGAAGCCACCGGTCTCCGCCCAGCCGCCGATGGAGATCAGCGTCTTGACGTTCGGGTACTGCTTCTTGAACTTCGTCAACTGGTTGAAGTTCCCCTTGTAGGGCAACGACGGGTCCATCTCCGCACCCGCGACGCCCGGCCACTCCATGCCGATCGAGGAGTTGTTCGCGTCGCTGGCACCGACCGAGATCTTGTTCTGCGCGTCGATGTGCGCGAACGCGTAGTTGAGGTGCGTGACCTTGGTCCAGGGGATGTCCTTGGCGAGGTAGCCGGGCTGGCCGTTCTTGCCGGTGCGCCAGCTGGTGAAGTACCCGATCACGCGGCGGGACTTGTCCGAACCCAGGTTCTCGCGGCCGGAGGTGTCGTAGACGGTGCAGTAGGGCACGTCGACGCCCGGCGTCTTGTAGAGCCCGTCCGGCCGGCAGTCCTCATGGGCTGCGGCTGCGACGGGCGAGTTGGTCACAGCTATCACGGTCCCGGCTAGCAGTGCTAGCACCGGGACCACTCTGGCGAGCAGTCGCAAGACAAGGACCTCCTGGCTAGGGCGGCGGCCACTGCCGGGAACCGTAAAATGGTCCAGACCTTTGCGTCAATAGTCGATCACTGACATTGGGTGTCAGTGATGGCGTTTTAGCGTCCTCCCCATGAGTGAGAACGATTTCGACTTCTTTCACGGCCGGTGGCGCGTGGCCAACCGCAAGATCGCCGACATCGTGGGCCGCGGCACCGAATGGGTCGAGTTCGAGGCGACGAACGAGTGCAGGCCGGTCCTGGGCGGTGCGGCGAACGTCGACAACCTCCGCACCGACGGCTGGGAGGGCATGACGCTGCGCCAGTACGACCCCGCCGAGGACGTCTGGCGCATCTGGTGGGCCTCCACCCGCGCTCCCGGCCACCTCGACCCGCCGCTCGAGGGCCGGTTCACCGACGGGCACGGGGTGTTCTTCGGTGACGACGTGGTCGGCGGGCACGCGGTGAAGGTGCGGTTCGACTGGACCGCGGGCGACGAACCCGTGTGGCAGCAGCAGTTCTCCTACGACGGCGGCGAGACGTGGGAGACGAACTGGGTCATGAGGTTCACGCGTACCGCCTGACCTGCGGGTTCAAAGATCCTGCAAGCTCGCGGGCCCATGCTGGACCTACCCGACCGAACTGGGGAGGTCTCATGGTGGGGAAGAAGACAGCGGGCGTACTTGTGCTCGCGGCGGCCGCGCTCGTCCTGGGGGTGGGCACGGCAGCAGCTGCAGGTGATGACAGTGGTCAGGGCACGCGCGTGACCGGGGTGGAAGACCGGGAAGCGGGCACGCGGGTGACCGGCGGATTCGAGTACCGGCAGGACGGGACTCGCGTCACCGGGATCGAGGACCGGGAAGCCGGCGTCGAGTACGGGCAGGACGGGACTCGCGTGACGGGCGGCGACAGCGGCCAGGGCACGCGGGTCACCTCGGAGGACTCGGGAACGCTGACCTGAGCACAGAGGGCCGGGACGTCTCGGCGACGTCCCGGTCCTTTCGCGTTCGTCAGGGGTGATGCTCGTGGACGACCGCGTGACCCTTGCCGCGCCCGATCATCCAGCGGTTCACCGGCACCGTGACCACGAAGGCGATGACCAGCGACACCGCCAGCGACGCCCAGAACAGCCAGGTCCCCAGGCCCGCCTCCATGGC
Organism: Pseudonocardiales bacterium; assembly: GCA_032230575.1. Taxonomy (GTDB): domain Bacteria; phylum Actinomycetota; class Actinomycetes; order Mycobacteriales; family Pseudonocardiaceae; genus Lentzea. The sequence goes on from JAVXWK010000259.1 coordinate 4,781, forward strand.
GCCGGGCACCACCAGGATCACCCCGTTGTCGACGATCTCCATCACCGCGATCGACACCGTGTCCGCCGCGAGTGCCACGCCGAGAGCCGCCTTGAACGACAGGCCCGAACGCAGCACCGGGCGCATCGTGAGCGAGTAGCCGAACACGAACGCGAGCACGATGGCCAGCACGATCGTGGCGAGATTTCCCCAGCCCAGTGCCGTGCCGATGACCATGCCGAGCACCTCGCCGATCGCGCAGCCGGTGAGGCAGTGCAGCGTCGCGGAGATGGCCTGCCTGGTCAGGCTCGCGGGAGCGTGGTTCATGTCGTCCTCCTCCTCGAACGTCACGCCGGACGGTACCCCTAGGGGGTATCCGTATCAACCCGTACCCCGATAGGGTGTGTCACATGACGCGGCGCCGGTGCACCCAGTGGGTGCTGCTGTGCGCGCTCGTGTTCGCCGTCGTCGGAATGCACCATGTCGCAGCCGCGGAGACTCCGCACGCCGAGCACATGGTCAGCCATCAGCAGCAGGAACCGCACGAGCACGACCTGCTGCACCTGTGCCTCGCGGTGCTGGTCGCGGCGGCCGTCACGCTGACGGCGTGGTTCCTGGTCAGGACGGCACTCCCCCAGCTCGCGGCGCTCCCGTCCGAGCCGCCGCCGAGCACCCCGCAACGTCCGCCACCGGGCGGAAGAGCGCTCCTCACATCTCTCTGCGTGCTGCGGAACTGAGTTCAGTCCACTCAGCACTGTCCACAAACGCCAGAGAGAAGAAGAAACCTTGAAGAAGTCCCTCATCGGGGCTGTCGTCAGCGTGCTCATCCTGAGCGCCTGCGGCAGCACCGACAGCTCCCCCGCGGACGTCGCGTTCGCACAACAGATGGTCCCGCATCACGAGCAGGCGCTGGAGATGGCGAAGCTCGTGCCGGACCGCAGCAGCAACGAGAAGGTCCGCGACCTCGCCCGGCGCGTCGAGAAGGCACAAGACCCCGAGATCACCCGGATGAACGGGTGGCTGAAGGAGTGGGGCGCCGCCACGAAGCAGGATCACGAGGGCCACGACATGGCCGGAATGATGAGCCACGAGGACATGGCGAAGCTGGAGAACGCCACCGGAGCCGAGTTCGACGAGCAGTGGCTCGACCTGATGATCAAGCACCACGAAGGTGCCGTCGAGATGGCGAGGACCGAGCTCGCCCAGGGCGAGGACGCTGACGCCAAGAAGCTCGCCCAGTCGATCATCGACGGTCAGCAGCAGGAGATCACCGAGATGAAGGATCTCCTGAAGACCATGTGAGAAACGGGCGGGGGCCGGACGACCGGTCCCCGCCCGCCCGAGCTAAAGAATTCTTTCCGATTTTAGCAACTCGGAATGCGCCCCGCTTTCGCCCGATCGCCAGTCGAAACATTTTCGGGCGCCTTGACCGCGCGGAAATCGTCCCCCACAGTTTGGTGCATGTGAATGGCACCCCGTGGCAAT
>JAVXWK010000261.1:0-2750 GCA_032230575.1 Pseudonocardiales bacterium
AGTCCGTCCTCGCCGTTGAGCTCGGCCAGCAGCCGCCAGGTCATGGTGCGGCCGAGCTCCTCGACGTCCTGCCGGATGGTCGTGAGAGGCGGGTTCGCGCTCGAGGCGAACACCGAGTCGTCGAACCCGATCACGGCCACGTCGTCCGGGACGCGCTTGCCGTGCGCGTGCAGCACCTGCAACGCACCCAGCGCCATGATGTCCGCCGCGACGAACACCGCGTCGAGGTCGGGAGTCCTGCGCAGCAACTGTTCCATCGCCCTGGCGCCGCTCTCGGGCGTGAAGTCGGCGTGGACGACCGTGCCCGTCGTCTTGGCCTCGCTCAGGCCGCGCTTGAACCCGCTCAGCCGGTCGGCGCCGACGGCCATGTCCTTCGGCCCGGCGACCGTGCCGAACTTCCTGCGTCCCAGCGAGACGAGGTGCCGTGCGGCTTCGAGCCCGCCGGTGAAGTTGTCGGCGTCGACGAACGGGACGGTGGTGGTGCCGAGCGGCCGTCCGCCGGACACGACCGGCAGGCCGATCTCGTGCAGCATCGGTACCAGCGGGTCGTCGCCGTGCAGGCTCACCAGCAACGCGCCGTCGACGTGGCCGCTGGTCAGGTACGCGACCAGGTCGCCGGTGTCGGACGGCTGGCTCATCATCAGCAACAGCTGCATGTGCCGGCCGGCGAGCTCGGCGTGGACGCCCCGCAGCACGCCCGCGAAGAACGGGTCGGACAGCACGCGGCCGGACGGTTCGGACACGACGAGCGCGATGGCGTTGGCCCGGTTACCGGCCAGGGCGCGCGCGGCCTGGTTCGGCGCGTAGCCCAGTTCCGCGATGGCGGCGTGGACGGCCTCGCGGGCCTTCGCGCTGACGTACTGCTCGTCGTTGATCACGCGCGAGACGGTCGACTTCGAGACCCCGGCGACCCTCGCGACCTCTTCGATGCGGGGTCCGGGACGTCGTTTCGCCGTCTCGGTCATGGGCTCATCTTAGAGAACGCGGAGTTTGGTCACGGTGATCGGCTCGTGCGTGTCTCGGGGGTGGTCACGTCGGTCAACTCAGGCGGCTTGGCCCAGCCATGATCTCGGGTGCATCCCGGTTCTCCTCCTCGCGGTGGCGGGAACCCAGTTTCCAAGATCGTCCGCACAAATTCCGCACAGCCGCCGCGAGTTCTGGCACCATGCCCCCCGAGGAGGGTCAGTGCGGTATCGGCTTCTTGGGCCACTGCAGATCTGGCGTGGGGGCGCGGAACTGCGGCTGGGCGGGCCCCGGCAACGGGCGCTGCTGGCGGCGTTGGCCCTGCACGTCAACGAGACTGTCAGCTTTGAACACTTGAGTGAAGCGGTGTGGGAATCTCCACCCGCGGCACCGGAGTCGAACATCCGGACCTACGTGGCGGCGTTGCGCAAGCTGGTGCTCGACGACCTGGTCACGGTGCCGGGCGGGTATCGGCTCAAGGTGCCCGCGGACGAGGTGGACGTCCACGTCTTCGAGCAGTTGTGCTCCAAGGGCGACGAGGCGTTGCGGCAAGGGGATCACCGCACTGCGGTTCACCAGTACGAGCAAGCGCTCGCGTTGTGGCGGGGTCCGGCGCTGGACGGCCTCACGGTCGGGGCGCGGCTGGTCGCCGAGCTGACGTTGCTGCAGGAGCGCAGGCTGACCGTCGCCGAGCAGCACGCGCGGCTCGCGATCGAGCTGGGGCAGGGCGAGCGGCTGATCCCCGAACTGCGGAGGTTGACCAAGCAGTTCCCGCTGCGGGAACAGCTGTGGCTCCAGCTCATGCACGCGCTGCAACGCGCGGGCAGGCCGGCCGAGGCGTTGCGGACGTTCGAGGACCTGAGGGTGCTGCTGGCCGAGGAGCTGGGCACCGATCCGGGCTCTGAACTGCGCGAACTCCACGGCAAACTGCTGCGTGGCGACGAGCCGAGGCCCGCGCTGAACACCCTGCCGCGCGACGTCGCGGACTTCACCGGGCGCGCCGCCGAGATGGAACGGCTGACCAGGGCCGTCACCGGGCGGTCGGCCGTGGTGATCTCCGCGATCGACGGCATGCCGGGCGTGGGCAAGACGACGCTCGCGATCCACCTGGCGCACCGGCTGGAGTATCCGGACGGTCAGCTGTTCATCGACCTGCACGCGCACACCGCGGGCCGTGCGCCTGTGGAGCCGACGGACGCGCTCGACGTGCTGCTGCGCGCGCTCGGTCTGGAGGAGATCCCGGTCGGACTCGACGAGCGGGCCTCGCTGTGGCGGTTGGAGTTGTCCCGGCGAAAGCTCCTGGTCGTGCTCGACAACGCGGCGAGCGCGGATCAGGTGCGGCCGCTGCTGCCGGGCATGCCGGGGTCGTTGGTGCTGGTCACGTCACGTGCGCGGCTCGTCGAGCTGGAAGGCACCTCGACGCTCACGCTGGACGTGCTGTCCGAACAAGAGGCGCTGCAGCTGTTCGCCACGATCGTCGGCGACGAACGCGGCACCGACGAAGCCGCGCGTGAGATCGTCGAGCTGTGCGGCAGGCTGCCGCTGGCCGTGCGACTCGCGGCCGGCCGGTTGCGATCACGGCCCACCTGGACCACCGCCCACCTCGCGACGCGGCTGCGCGAGGGACGATTATCCGAGCTGGACGCCGTCTTCGCGTTGTCGTTCGGCCAGCTGCCGGACAGCCACCAGCGGCTGTTCGCGCTGCTGGGCCTGCACCACGGCACGGACTTCGACGTCGACCAGGCCGTGGCGCTGGGCGAGCTCGACCTGCTGGAGTGCGACGGGAT
>JAVXWK010000288.1:0-6838 GCA_032230575.1 Pseudonocardiales bacterium
CGGAAGGACCGACGAACACCGTGATGGTGCCCGCCTCGACCGTGAGGTCGAGCTCGTCGACAGCGATGGTCCCGTCCTCGAACCGCTTGGTGACGGCCCGGAACTCGATCACCCTTCGGATCCCTCCGGTCGTGACGGCCTCCCGATTCGGACCGCCCTGGATGTAGATCCCAAAGACCTTAACTCGTTCGGCGTACCCCGGCACAGCGTTCCAGGATGTGGCAGGCCGTATGGTTCAGCGTTTGTGACGATCGACCAGGTTCGCCAGTTGGTGTCGGAGCGCGGCGTGCACGCCCGCAAGCTCCGCGAAGTGTTGTCCCTGCTCAGTGAGGACTGGCACCCGCTGGCCGAGCTCGTGCGCCTGCCCGCCGTGCCCCGCCGCACCGTCCAGGACCTGCTCAAGGCCCTGGGCGACGACGCGGAATCTTCAGACGATCGTTACCGCATCGCTCCCGGCGTCGTGGCCTCCTACCGGTCGGAGTTCGGCATCTCGGGGGTCCGCGACCACACCGACGTGCTGCGGCAGATCCTCGTCGACATCGCCGACGTGCCGGCGCCGTTGTCCTCGTTGGACCACGTGCAGGCCACAGCGGAGACGGCGTTGAACCGCGCGGTGTGGCTGGATTCCGTTTACGACCTCAAAGGCAAGCGTTTGCTGTGCCTCGGCGACCACGACCTGACGTCGCTGGCGATCGCCGCCGTGAATCCTCACGTCTCGATCACGGTCGTGGATCTGGACGAGCGGCTGCTGGAGTTCGTCGACTCCCGAGCCTCGACGCGTGGCCTCGACATCCGAACCTTGCACTGCGACATGCGTTTCGGGCTGCCCCAGTCGGTTCTCGAGTCGTTCGACCTCGTGTTCAGCGACCCGCCCTACTCGCCGGAGGGCATGGGGCTCTTCGCCGGGCGGGCGGTCGAGGCGCTGGCCGACATCGCCGACGGACGGGTGCTGCTCGCCTACGGCTTCTCCGACCGCACGCCCGCGCTGGGGTTGAAGGTGCAGCAGGAACTCCAGAAGCTCGGCCTCGTGTTCGAGGCGATCCTGCCCGCGTTCCACCGGTTCGACGGCGCCCAGGCCATCGGATCGGCCGCCGATCTGTACGTGTGCCGGCCCACCGGGCGGCGTGCGGTGTCCGGGGGCACGCGGATCTACACGCACGGCGCGCAGTCCGTGGAGTCCTCAGGTCCGTCGAAGGAAGCTCTCACCGCACTGTCGGAACTCGCGCCGCGACCCGAATCTTCGCCGCCGCCCAAGCCCCGCGCGGCCGGGTGGGCCGAGCCCGTCGGCAAGGGCGCGGCGTCGCTGGCCGTTGACCTGTCAGCGGATCCGGGGCCGTGGCTGCTGCGCACTCTCCTCGCGTCGTCTCCTGCCCGGCTGGCCTGCCTGGTGCCGAACAACCATCCTGCCGTGTCGTCCGAAGCCGGGCAGAAGGAACTGCAGGAGCTGGTGCAGACGCGGTTCAAGTTGAAATTTCTGCGCAACAACCCAGATGGCAAGACGACGATCGTCGTCGCCGATCAAGTGCTGACCGGAACCCTGTCGCTGGGCGACCGCGCGATCCGCGAGGTGCTCATGAAGGCGCACGGCAAGCTGCGCAACGTGTGGCGTGAGGCGTTGATCACGGCGTCGCAGGGCGTGCTGACCAAGAAGCAGGCAGCGGAGATCGTCGACAACGCCGCGGTCGCGTCCGAGGACCTCGACCTGCGGTTGATCGACCTGCCGAAGCACCGGATCGCGGCGCTGCTGGCGGAGATCTCAGCCAGCGCGCGGTATGTGGAGCGGCCCGAGAGCTAGGATCGCGCGGAACTCCTTGGGCGGCACCGGACGCGAGAACAACCAGCCCTGGTACGCGTCCACGCCGACGCCGCGCAGCACGTGGAACTGCGTCGCGGTCTCGACACCCTCGGCCACGCACTTGCGCCCCATCGCCCGCGCCATGTCCACGACGGCGCGCGCGACGGCGAAGTCCGAGGAGTCGTTGCCCACACCGGAGACGAAGCGGCGGTCCACCTTGATGATCTGCGCGGGCAGGTCCTTCAGGCGGGCCAGCGACGAGTAGCCGGTGCCGAAGTCGTCGACGGCGAACTGGACGCCGCGCTTCACCAGTTCGTCCATCGACTGGCGGACGCGGGACGGCAGGTCGACGAACGCGGTCTCGACGAGTTCCAGCACCACCCGTTCCCACGGGACGCCGGACTCCATGATCGCGGTCGACACGATGTCGACGAACTCGGGATCGCCCGGGACCAGGCCCGCCAGGTTGATCGCCACCGACACCGGGCGACCGTCGGGCGCGGGCCAGGTCGCGGCTTCCTTCAACGCGGTTCGCAGGACCCACCGGTCGAGCTCGCGCATCAGGTCGCCCTGCTCGGCGACCGGCAGGAACACGTCCGGCGGCAGCAGGCCGCGGTCCGGATGCGGCCAGCGCACCAGGGCCTCGGCGGTCAGCACGGCGCCGTCCACGCCCACGACCGGCTGGAAGTGCAACGCCAGACCGTCGTGCTGCAAGGCTTCGCGCAGCTGGCCTTCGAGGTGCACCTGACGGTCCGCGGAAGCGATCAACGCAGCCGACGCCAGCGACACTCGCCCGGCGCCGTTGCGCTTCGCCTCGAACATCGCGGCGTCGGCAAAACGAAGCAGGTCAGCACCATTGGCGCGCGAGCCGTTGGGCACAGCCGCACCGATGGAAGCCGAGACCCGGACCAGCTGCCCGTGCACCGGAACCGCTGTCCGCAAAAGAGAAGCGACCCGAGTGGCAAGAGCATCCACGCCACCGACGGAGTCGATGTCCTCGCAGATGATCACGTACTCGTCGCCGGACAAACGCGCCGCGGTGCAGCCGTCGGGCAACCCGCCCTCGAGGCGGCGCGCCAAAGCCACCAGCAGCTCGTCGCCCGCGTCGTGGCCCAGGGAGTCGTTGACGCGCTTGAAGTTGTCGATGTCGCAGAAGAACACGGCGACCTTGGACCGGCCGGGGCCGTCCAGCAGCTTGCCGAGCATCTCCTTGACCAGAGCGCGGTTCGGCAGCCCGGTCAGCTCGTCGTGCGTCGCCTGGTGGCGCAGCGCCTCGGCGGTGCGGCGGCGCTCGGTGATGTCGAGGAACACGATCAGCCAGAACCGGCGGCCGTCGTCCTGCACGGACAACGCGATGTGCAGCTCGCAGTAGACCTTCTCGCCGTCAGGCCGAACCAGAATCCGCTGCGGGATCTTCTGCGTGCGCTCGGCTGCCCACTGCAGGCCTGGCGACTTGTCCTCGGGGTGGGTGAGCTGCTCGGCGGTCATGCCGCGCAGCTGCTCGAGCTCCATGCCCAGCAGGTCGCACAGAGCGTCGTTCGCGTCGACCAGCCGCTCGCCCTCGTCGAACAACCCGATGCCGACGGGCGTCACGGACACGAGGTCGGTGAAGCGCTGGGACGAACGCTTCATGCGGGCCTCGGCGGCGCGCTGTTCGGTCAGGTCCTGCGCGGTGCCGACGGCGAGCTGCTTCCCGTGCGCGTCACGAACGATCATGCCGTGGCACCGGAAGATCCTGGTGGAGCCGTCGCGGCGCACCACGCGGTGCTCGCACTGCACGGCGACCTCGTCGACGGCGAGCTGCCGCCACAGGTCGTCGACCCAGCCGCGGTCCTCGGGGTGCACGAGGTCGAGATAGGTCTGGTAGCTGCCCAGCACATCGGCCGGGATGCCGTAGAGCTCGCGCAGCATGTCCGACCACACGACGTCGCCGGTCGCCGGGTTCCACTCCCACATGCCGAGGCGCGCTGCCTGCTGCGCGTCGGCCAGCCTTCTGCGGTCCTCGCGCATCTGGCGTTCGAGCGCACGCGCTTCGGTGACGTCCTGGATGGTGCCGTGGTAGCGCTCCACCCGCCCGGAAGGCGAAATCTCGGCGCGCACGCGGCAGATGTAGACGCGGTCACCGATCTCGCTGCGGACCTCGATCTCGATCGGGGCGTCGTCGGCGGTGTGCAGCAGCTGGTGCCGGATCTCCTTGACGGCTTCGCGGTCGTCCGGGTGCACGCCGCTCAGGAGGTCGTCGTCCGGGGTCATGCCGAGCTCGGCGTACATCTCCAGCAGCACCTCGCTGCGGTGCACGGCCCGAGTACCGGTCTCGTACGCCCAGCTGCCGATGCGGGCGATGCGCTGCGCTTCGAGCAGCCGCGCGCGTTCCTGCGCGAGCTCGGTGGCGGCGCGCTTGGACTCGGTGATGTCGCGGATGTAGCCGGTGATCTTGTCCAGCTGGCCGTCGTCGAGCAGCCTCGCCTCGGCGACACCGCGGATCCACCGCAGCTGGCCGTCGGGACGCACGATCCGGTACTCGATGTCGATCGGGTCGCCGGTGATCTCGCGGCCCTGCCAGTACGACTCGACGTAGTGGTAGTCGTCCGGGTGCACGACGTCGAGGACGGCTTGCGCGCCGGGCACCACCGCACCGCGTTCGACGCCGAGAAGTTCGTAGTGGGTGTCCGACCAGACGGTCAGACCGGTCTCCGGGTCGTACTCCCACGAGCCCAGCTCCGCGACCCGCTGGACCTTGCGCAGCCGGCGCTGTTCGTCGCGCAACGCGTCCGCAGCGGCGGCGAGGTCCGAGACGTCGATCAGCAGAACGGCCTGCAGTCCCGTACCGGGAACGGCGTGCCGGGCGACGCGCACCGGCAGCTCGGAGCCGTCACGGCGCAGCAACCGCAGGTCAGCCTGGTTGCCGAGGAGCAGCTCACCCAGCGGGTGCCCGACGAGGTCGTCGGCTCCCTGCGCGCCGGCCAGCTCCACCGCGGCAGGGTTCGCCTGCATGACGACACCCTTGATGTCGACGAGCAACGACGGCGCGTCGGGCAGGGTCAGCCCGTCCAACGTCACCGGAGGCTTGCCAGCCGTCCGTGCACGGCCGTTCACCACCGTCGCGCGTCCTACCCACTTGGGCACCGGCCCACCCTCTCCCGCATTCGCCGCCCGCGGCAATTCGGGTGGGCACGACAACGGCACCCGAACGGCGGCAAACACGAACCCTCTCCTCGGGTGAACACCCGAGGAGAGGGACGGTAGCGCTTCGGAGCGTCATCGCCCACCCCTGCACGGGTTAACGAAAAGCCACGTTCGTGGTTCCGGTACCCGGTACTTGCAAATGGGTGGCGAATATCCGGGCTGGTTCAGGCCACGCCGTCGGCCTTTGCCGCGACCGCGACAGCCGCCGCGACCTCGGGTCCGACCCGCGGGTCCAGTGCGGACGGAACAATTCGGTCTGGACCCAAATCATCTTTCGCAACGGCCAGAATGGCATCGGCTGCCGCGAGTTTCATGCCCTCGGTGATCCGCCGCGCACCCGCGTCGAGAGCCCCGCGGAAAATGCCGGGGAACGCGAGCACGTTGTTGATCTGGTTCGGGAAGTCGCTGCGGCCGGTCGCCACGATCGCGGCGTGCCGGGCGGCGACCTCCGGGTGCACCTCGGGGTCCGGGTTGGACAGTGCGAACACGATCGAGTCGTCCGCCATGCTCGCGATGAGGTCCTCGGACACCTTCGACGACGAGACGCCGATGAAGACGTCCGCGCCGCGCAGGGCCACGTCGATGCCGCCGTCGAGGTTGCCCTTGTTGGTGACCGCCGCGATCTCTTCCTTGATCGGGTTGAGACCCGAGCGACCGGTGCGGACGATGCCGCGCGAGTCGAGCAGCGTGATGTCGCCGACGCCGGCGGCGAGGAGGATCTTGGCGATCGCGATGCCCGCGGCGCCCGCACCGGAGATGACCACCCGCTGGTCACCGATGTTCTTGCCGAGCACCGTGTTCGCGCCGTTCAACGCCGCCAGCGACACGACGGCCGTGCCGTGCTGGTCGTCGTGCATGACGGGGCAGTCCAGCGCCTCGATCAGCTTCTGCTCCAGCTCGAAGCAGCGCGGCGCGGAGACGTCCTCGAGGTTGACCGCGCCGAACGACGGGCGCAGCCGGACGAGCGTCTCGACGATCTCGTCCACGTCCGTCGTGTTGAGCACGAGCGGGATGGAGTCGAGGCCGCCGAAGGTCTTGAACAGCGCGGACTTGCCCTCCATGACCGGCAGGGACGCGCTGGGGCCGATGTCGCCGAGGCCGAGCACCGCGGTGCCGTCGCTCACGACGACGACCAGGCGGTGGGCCCAGGTGTACTTCGCGGCGAGGGAGGCGTCCTCCGCGATGGCCTTGCTCACTCGTGCGACACCGGGGGTGTACGCGATGGACAGCGCTTTCGGGTCAGCGAGCGAGGCGGTCGCGCCGACCTCGAGCTTCCCGCCCAGGTGCGCGTTGAAGATCTCCTCGTCCGTCAGCTGCGTCGGATCGGAGTTCTCGGTACGGGCTTCGTTCACTGCTGTCACGGCGTCCCTCCTGCGGTGCGGGCGGCGTAGTAGCCCCGGACATGGGCTCATCACCAAACGGCGCACCGGCCCAGCGTTGTCACGCCGGGTACACGGGGCCTCGAAACTCGGTCGACGCCCTCCGACGAGTTGCGTCGGAGAACCGCCCGAGTGTTGCGGGTGACGGAAGTGTGGCAGGGACGCGTCCTGCTGTCTGCGGCGGGGATCACACTTTTTCCGCAGGTCAGAGGGCATGTAGCAAGACGTCCGTCCGGTTTTCTGCACCGACCGGTCGGTTTATGCAGGCAGGAAGCACCCGATCGGTCAAGAAACTTTGACGCCTTAGAGTGACGGCATGCAGGCGAGTTCGCTGAAAATTGACGGCGCGTTCGAGTTCACCCCTCGATCATTTCCCGACGACCGCGGCGTGTTCGTCTCGCCGTACCAGGAGGCGGCCTTCACCGAGGCGGTCGGGCACCCGCTGCGGCTCGCCCAGACCAACCACAGCGTCTCCCGC
>JAVXWK010000299.1:0-5885 GCA_032230575.1 Pseudonocardiales bacterium
AGCGTCATGCCGCCGAAGCACGTTGCCTGCAGCTCCTTCCTCCGGTTGAGCTCCAGGCCCTTCGCCGTGTCGAAGCCGCCGACGTCGTACTGGGCCTGGTTCGCGGCCTTCAGGAAGCCCGCCAGCCACTGGATGTGGTGGCCGTACTCGTGGCTGAGCTGGCCGAGGTAGACGCCGGGATGCCTGGTGCCGCCCTTTTCGTTCGCGTAGAAGCCCGCGGGCCAGTAGATGATGCCCTGGCAGTACATCGCGGTGGAGTCCGCGCGGCGTGAACCGCACGGCGACTGCGTGCTGCCGCTGAAGACCTGCAGCTCCGCCGGTTGGTAGGGCAGGTTGGCCGCCTTCATCGCCGGTTGCCAGGCCTTCTCGATGCACGGCAGCGCGGCGGAGAGGAACGCCTCCTCGCCGGCCGGGTCGTAGCGCATCGGCGGCAGCGCGCACGCGGCGAAGTCGTTCGCGCCGACCCCGGTGCTGAAGATCGGGTGGTCGGCGAGCTTGTAGATCGCCTTCGGGCCCGCCGGGGTCGTCGGCGTGGAGGACGTGCTCGTCGACCTCGTCGACGAGGTGCGCGTGGACGCCGTCGTGGTGGTCGTGGCGTCGGTGGTCGTCGAGTAGGTGTAGGTCGGGCTGTAGGTCGTGTAGTTCGAGTAGCCCGTGTCCTTCACCTTGTGGTTGAAGCTGGCCGCGAAGACGCCGACCGCGCCGAGACCGAGGATCACCACGCCGCCGAGGACCAGCGCCAGAACCGGGCCGCTGCTGCTCTTCCTGCGCGGCGGCATCATCGGGTACGGCACGAACCCCGGCTGGTGGCCCCAGGTGGGCCGGGGTGGCGGCATCACGGGACGCGGCGGTGGCAGCGGGGCGCGGCCGGGTGGCGGGCCGTAGGGCGGCGGGCCCATCGGAGGCCGGCCTGCGGGTGGCGGGCCCATCGGAGGTCGCGGCGGGCCACCGGGCGGCTGGTTCGCGTACGGCGGCGGACCTTGCGGGCGTGCGCCGGGCGGCGGTCCTTGCACAGTGCGGGGAGGTATCGGCGGCCCGTACGGCCGTGCCGCGGGCACGGGTGGTGGGCCTACCGGGCGTGGCGGTGGCCAGTTGCCCGGTGGCGGTGGTTGAGTCATCGCCGAAAATCCCCCAGATGGCGTCTGTTCGAAAGTCCGCCGGAGCATATGAGGACTCCGCTATTGTCCGCAGCCGTGTTGAAGAACTGGGGACTGGCGATCTTCGCCGCCGCTGTGCTGGCCGGAATGCTGACCGGGATCTCGGCCGTCGGCGCGCTCGCGCAGCCGCTTCCAGGGACCGTCAGCACCGAGGTCCGGATGAAGCTGGAGCGCGACTCCAAGCTGACCATCACCGAGACCGTTCGCGTGCCGGACGGGCAGAAGGTCAACCGGACCGTCCCCTTGCGACTCGCCGTCGGCAACGACCTGGAGCGTCAGTACCAGGTCACCGACATCAAGCTCGACGGCAACGGCCAGGCCACGGTCAGCGACGACACGTTCAGCGTGAGGCTGACGGGCGGCCAGGCGACGCTGACCTACACGGTCGTCGGCGCGGTCGCCCCGGTCGGTGACGCGCTGGAGGTCCGCTGGCAGGTCGCGGGCGGCTGGGACACCGAGCTGGACAAGGTCGCCGTCACGTTCTCCGCGCCGGACTCGCCGACGTCGGTCAACTGCCTCGCGGGCCCGGTCGGGTCGTCGCAGCCGTGCACGACCGCGGACCTCGCGGACGGCAAGGGCGTGCGCGCACAGGAGATCAAGCTCGGCGCCGGTGAGCGCGTGGATGTCGCGATCGGACTGTCCGCCGGTGTCGTGCCGCCGAACGCGGTCGTGGTCGAGCAGTCCGGGCTCGCGGCGGCGTTCGCGTTGACCCCGGCGAGCGGTATCGCGCTCGGCGGGCTGCTGGTGTTGCTGCTCGGCGGAGTCGCGCTGCTCTGGTACCTGCGCGGCCGGGACGTCGCGGCGCTCTCGAGCGAGGTCGGCGCGGTGTCCGTGCTGGTCCGCGACCAGAGTGGCCGGGTCGCGTTCGCCTCGCCGGACGGGGTGCTGCCGGGCCAGGTCGGCACCGTCGTCGACGAGCACGTGGACGTCGTCGACGTGACCGCCACGGTGATCGACCTCGCCGTGCGCAACTACCTCTGGATCGCCGAGACCGACGGCCACGACTGGCAGATCGTGCGCCGCAACCCCGCCGACGCCTCGCTGTCCGGGTACGAGAAGGCCGTCTACGAAGCTCTTCTGCCCCAGGGCGCCGAGGCCGTGACGGTGTCCGAGCTGCGCGGGCGCCAGGTCGACCTGGCGCGGGTTCGCGACGAGCTGTACGCGGACGTCGTCGAGAAGCGCTGGTTCGTGCGCCGCCCGGACGCCGAGCGGAGCCTGTTCTGGTGGGTCGGCATCGGGATCGCGGTGCTCGGTGTGGCCGCCACGGTCGTGCTGGCGCTGACGATCGGCAACGCGTTGTTCGGGCTGGCGGTCGCGGTCGGCGGTGTCGCGCTGGCGTTCGGCGCCCGGTCGATGCCCGCCCGCACCAAGCGCGGCAGCGAGCTGCTCGAGCACGTCCGCGGCCTGCGCGGGTACCTCCACGGGGTGACGCCTCAGGACGTGCCGGAGGACGACCGCGAACTGGTGTTCTCCCGGTCGCTGCCGTACGCGGTGGTGCTCGGCGAGACCGAGCGCTGGCTCGCCACGTTCGGGCAGCAAGATCTGTACTGGTACGGCAACGCGTCCGATTTCAGGCGGAGTTTCCCCGCGTTCCTGGGGGCGCTGGACGGTGTCCTCGCCCAGGCGGGCCACCTGCGATCGCTCCGGACGCCGAACCCGTAGGCTGGCGGGCATGGCCTCACCCGAACTGCACAGGTTCACGTTGCCCAACGGCCTGCGGGTGGTGCTCGCCCCCGACGCCAGCGCACCAGTCGTCGGCGTCAGCGTGCACTACGACGTCGGCTTCCGCTCCGAGCCGGAGGGGCGCACCGGTTTCGCGCATCTCTTCGAGCACCTCATGTTCCAGGGCAGCGAGAGCCTGGAGAAGCTGGCGCACTTCCGACATGTGCAGTCGTCGGGCGGCACGTTCAACGGGTCCACGCACCCGGACTACACCGACTACTACCAGGTGCTGCCCTCGGCGGCGCTCGAGCGGGCGCTGTTCCTCGAGGCCGACCGCATGCGCGCGCCGAAGATCACCGAGGAGAACCTCCGCAACCAGATCGACGTGGTGAAGGAGGAGATCCGGCTCAACGTGCTGAACCGCCCGTACGGCGGGTTCCCCTGGATCCTGCTGCCCGCGGTGCTGTTCAAGACGTTCGCCAACGCGCACAACGGCTACGGCGACTTCGTCGACCTGGAGAGCGCCACGGTCGACGCCTGCGCGGAGTTCTTCGACACCTACTACTCGCCGGCGAACGCGGTACTGACGATCGCGGGCGACCTCGACGTCGAGGCCGCGAAGGCGTTGGTGGAGAAGCACTTCGGCGACGTGCCCGCGCGGCCGAAGCCGGAGCGCCCGTCGTTCGCCGAGCCGGCCCCGCAGGGTGAGGTGCGGCACGAGCACGGCGACGCGCTGGCCCCGTTGCCCGCGATCGCGATCGGCTACCGCGTGCCGGACCCGGTCACCGACATCGACGGCTACCTCGCGTACCTGGTGCTCGCCGGCGTGCTGACGGACGGCGACAGCTCGCGCCTGCAGCAGCGACTGGTGCACCGCGAGGGCATCGTGATCGACCTGAACGCGGGCTGCGGCCTGTTCGGGCCGCTCGAAGCCCGCGACCCGGACACGTTCAGCATCACCGCGATCCACACGCCGGAGGTCGACGCCTCCCAGGTCCTCGCGGCCATCGACGAGGAACTGCAGAAGCTCGCGCAGGAGCCGCCGTCGGCCGAGGAGCTCGCGAAGGTCACCGCTCGCTGGGCGTCGACCATGCACAAGGAGCACGACCGGCTCACGAACCGCACGCTGGGCCTCGGCTCGGCGGAGCTGCTGTTCGGCCGCGCCGAGCTGATCTACGAACTGCCCGAGCGGATCGCCTCGGTGACCGTGGACGAGGTGTCCGCCGCGGCCAAGGCGCTGCGCCCGGACGCCCGTGCCCTTCTTCTCGTCAAGCCCACCGGAGGAGCCCAGTGACCTCGGCCAAGACCCATCGCACCGCCGAGGAGATCGGTCGTACCGCTGCCGGCCCGCGTCCGTTGCCGGAGCTGGGCTTCCAGAAGGCCGCGGCCGAGCTGTCCACTGTGGACACCACGCTGCCGAACGGCCTGCGCGTCATCGCGATCCGCCGGGCGACCGTGCCGATGGTCGAGGTGCGGCTGCGCGTTCCGTTCGCGGACCCGGCTGCGTCCAGTGTCGGCTCGCAGCACTCCGCTCAGGCCGAGGTGCTCGCGAACACCGTGCTGACGGGCACCGCGACCCGTTCCCGCGTGCAGATCGACACCGAGCTGGCGCTGGTCGGCGGCGAGCTCGACTCCGTGGTCGACCCGGAGCGGTTGAGCTTCACCGGCAATGCCCTGGCCACCGGTCTCGGCACCGTGCTGGACGTGCTGCGCGACGTGCTGACGTCCGCGTCGTACCCGGTCGAGGAGCTGGAGCGCGAGCAGTCCCGTCTGGTCGAGCGCATCGCGATCGCCCGCTCGCAGCCGAGCGTGATCGCGCGCGAGGCCCTGCAGAAGGTGCTGTACGGCGACCACCCGTACGCCAAGGAGATGCCGGAGGCCGACGAGGTCGCCGCCGTCACCCGCGACGGCGTGCTGGCGTTGCACCGCAAGGCGTTGTTGCCGCGCGGCTCGGTGATCGTGGTCGTCGGCGACGTCGACCCGTCCGCCGCCGTCGCCCAGATCGGTGAGGCGCTGGGTGCGTGGGAGGGCGAGGGCGAGGCCGTCGCGCTGCCGCCGCTGCCTCCCGTCGCCGGTGGCGACGTGCTGCTGGTGCACCGCGCCGGTGCCGTGCAGTCGCAGATTCGTCTTGCGGCGCAGGCGATTCCGCGCACGGACCCGCGCTACCCGGCTCTGCAGCTGGCGAACCTGGTTTACGGCGGGTTCTTCTCCTCGCGGCTCGTCGAGAACATCCGTGAGGACAAGGGCTACACCTACAGCGCTCGTTCGCACCCCGAGTTCACGATCCACGGCGCGACTCTGCTGGTGGACGCGGACACGGCCTCGGACGTGACGGCGGCGGCATTGCTGGAGACCCGCTACGAACTGGCGCGGCTCGGCATGGTCCCGCCGTCGGAGTCCGAAGTGGACGTTGCCCGCAGCTACGCCATCGGCACGCTGCTGACCACCACGTCGTCGCAGTCCGGGCTGGCCTCGTTCCTGGTGAACCTGGTCGGTCTCGGGCTCGGGCTCGACTGGCTGGTCGCGCACCCGCAGCGGCTGCAGGCCGTGACGCCGGAAGAGGTCGCCGCGGCCGCGCTGGAGTTCTTCGCTCCCGGCAACTTCACCGGCGTGCTCGTCGGCGACGCCGAGACGTTGAAGCCGAAGCTCTCAGCCTTGGGCGGGGTCTCGTTCCAGTGAGTTTCGATCTTGTCGGTCTGCCCGCGCTGTCGCGGTTCGCGATCGACCGGTGCGAGCCGTTGCGCGGCGACGACGAGAAGCTCGCCGCGCTGTGGCCCAAGGCCCGGATGATCGTCGTCGACACGCGCGGGCGGACGTTGGTCGCCGATCGCGGTGTGCGGCTGGCCGACCGGCCTGCTGTCGAGTTCGGCGACCTGCCGCCCGTGAACGCCGTCCTGCTGGGTGAGCAGGACGGCGTGGCGTACTTCGCGGTGCTGATGCCGGCCGAGGACGGCGAGCACCTGGCCGTCCCCGGCGTCGTCGGCTACGGCGAGGAGCTCGTCGGCCAGCTCCGCAGCGAACGTGTCGACGCCGAGCTGCCCGCCGCCACGGCGGCGCGGACGGGAC
>JAVXWK010000300.1:0-17402 GCA_032230575.1 Pseudonocardiales bacterium
TACGGCACCTGGCTCGGCACGTGGTACGCCACCGTGTTCCCGAACAAGGTCCACCGCATGCTGCTCGACTCGGCCGTCGACGCCTCGCAGACGACGCTGGAGAACACCTGGGACCTGCAGCCGCGCACGCGCGACCGCCAGTTCCAGGAGGCGCTGCTGCCGTACATGGCGCGCGACAACGCCACGTACGCCCAGGGCACCGACCCGATGGAGATCCGCCGCAACTGGGAGAAGGCCGGCGGCACCCGTGAGTTCGTCGGGGCGCTGTTCGTCGCGTGGTTCGTGATCCCGTCCATGTACGACACCACCCAGTACCCGACGGCCGCGTCCGCGGTCGCCGCGGTGATCGACGCCTCGAAGACGCCCGCTCAGGGCACCGACTCCGAGAAGGTCGAGCAGCTCGTCTCGAAGATGCTCGCGACGCCGGGCCTCACCGGCGAGAACAAGGCGTTCATCGCCAAGGGCAAGCAGAACGCGCTCGCCGCGATCGCCAAGAAGGAGCGCGTCGCGGTGAAGGCCACGACCGCGGCCGCCGAGGTCGAGACGTGGGACGCCACCTTCGAGGCCATCCGCTGCCAGGACGGTCAGTGGAACCAGAACCTGCACTACTGGAACTACTGGCTGGCCGACCTGACCGTGAACGCGCCGTTCATCGCGCCGTTCATGAGCACGCCGCTGTGCGCGTACTGGCAGACCAAGAATTCGAAGCCGGCGCCGGACAAGAAGACGTTCCCGCGCATCCTGATGGCGCAGGCCGAGCTCGACGCCGCCACCGCGTACGAAGGCGGCCTGGCCACCGCGAAGTTCCTGCCCAACGCCAAGCTGATCAGCGTCGACAACGAGGGCTCGCACGGCCTGTTCCCGTACAACACGGACTGCGTCGACGACCCGATCACCTTCTACTTCCAGACCGGCGCCACCCCGCGCAAGCAGTTCACCGGCTGCCAGGGAGTTCCGCTGCCGAACGAGGACAAGACCTTCGAGGTCGGCGGCAAGCTCACCAACGGCAAGATCAAGATCAAGATGATCACGCCGGCGGTCAAGGAGGCCAACAAGATCGTCAAGGACCTGCTCAGCGGGTCTTCGACGGCTCCGGCCGACGAGTCGGGCATGCCGGCCAACCTGTAACACCCATCCAGAGCTGCGGCCCTCGGCGCGTTGCACCGGGGGCCGTTTCCATTGCCGCGAAACCTAGCGCTGCCACCACTTCTTCTTGGCCACGTCGGTGATCACGCACGTGATGTTGTCCGGGCCGCCGTTGCCGTTCGCCAGCGCGACCAGCTGCCACGCGGCCTCGGTTCCGTCCTCAGTGGACAGCAGGATCTCGTGGATGTCGTGCAGGTCCGCGTAGTCCGTGAGGCCGTCGCTGCAGAGCAGGTAGCGATCCTCGATCGTGGCCTGGTGCCACGACAGGTCCGGGTCGTGCGAGTTGCCGGACTGCAAGGCCCTGAGCACATACGCGCGCCGCGGGTGGTTCGCGGCCTCTTCCAGCGTCATGCGGCCGGCGTCGACCAGGGCTTGCACCATGGTGTGGTCGTGGGAGATCTGGCGGAGTTCGCCTTCGCGCAGCAGGTACGCGCGGGAGTCGCCGATGTGTGCGAGCTGGAAGGCGAGGCCTTCCCAGCGCATGGCCGTCAGCGTGGTGCCGGCGCCCTGCGGGGCCTCGGCGTCGAGTCTGCGCGCGATCTCGGAGACCGCGGGGCCCAGGTCGCCCTGCCAGCCGGCGAGGACGTCCACCGCGATGGCACTGGCCAGCTCGCCGTGCTCGTGGCCGCCCATGCCGTCCGCCACGGCCTGCAGGTCCGCGCGGACGTAGACCGAGTCCTCGTTGTGCTCGCGCACAAGACCAGGATCGGTCGCCACGGCGATGCGCAGCTCGTGTGTCATGACTCCAGTACACCAGTTGTGAAGTGAGTTCACAAGCAATACGGTTGTGAACATGGATGAGACGGTCAACGCCGGGGACATCGCTCGCCTCGCCGACGTGGGGCGGGCGGCCGTGTCCAACTGGCGGCGACGGTTCGAGGACTTCCCGGCGCCGGTCGGCGGGACGGCCTCCAGTCCGTTGTACCTCCTGCGCGACGTCGAGGCATGGCTGCGGCGCAACGGAAAACCGTTCCGGGTGTCACCGGCCGAGCGGCTGTGGACGCAGCTGCGGACCGTGGACGACCTCAAGCTCGGTGAAGCACTCGCTCAAGTGGAAACGGACGCGAAGACGTTCGAGTTCCTGCACGCGCGTTATCTCGAAGCCCACTCACGGCTGCTGAACCCGACTCCGCCCGAGGTCGTCGAACTCGTCCTGACCGCTGTCGACGGCGACACGGTGATCGATCCGGCGTGCGGAACCGGCAACCTGCTGATGGCGTCGAAGGCGCGCGACAAGATCGGGCAGGAGCTCGACCCGGTGTCGGCGGTCATCGCGCGGCGCCGGCTGCCCGAGGCGCAGATCATCACCGGAGACTCCTTGCGGCACAACGGGATCGACCAGAAGGCGGACGCGGTGCTGTGCGATCCGCCGTGGCACGACAGGACGTGGGGCCACGAGGAGCTGGTCGGTGACGCCAGGTGGACGTACGGGCTGCCACCGCGCGGCGAGCCGGAACTGGCCTGGTTGCAGCACTGCCTGTCGCTCACGAAGCCCGACGGCCAGGTCGCGGTGCTGCTCCCGTCGGCCGCGGCGGCGCGCAGGCCTGGCAAGCGGATCCGCGGGAACCTGTTGCGGGCAGGGGCGATCCGCGCGGTGATCACCGTGCAGCCGGGCCGCGACCTGTGGCTGCTGCGGAACCCGATCGGCCGCGTGCCCGAGCAGATCGCGCTGCTCGAGTCGTTCGGTCCGATCGAGCCGAACACGCGGGTCATCGACCTGCTCGACGACGACGTCGACCTCAGCCCCGGCCGGCGCAGCCGCACCGACGCCACGGCCTACCTCGCCGCCCAGCCGAGCTTCACCCTCCCCGACCTCCCCGAACTGCGGGAACAAGCCCCGCCGCCGATGACGACGATCGGCGAGCTGGTCCGCAACGCACCGGGCACGCACGTCGTCACGTCCCCCACCGGCGCCGGGTACGAGATCGACCCGGACCGGCTCGACCCGGACTTCCTCGAAGGCGTGTTGCGCGCCGCGTTCGCCCGCACTCCCACCGGATCCACCCGCCTGGACGTGCGCCGGACGCAGGTGCCGGCGCTGCCGATCCACGTGCAGCGCCGGTACGGGCGGACGTTCGCGCAGCTCAAAGCACTCGAAGAAGGCCTCCAGGAAGCTGCCGGACTCGTCCGGCTCGGGTATGCGGGCCTGCTGGGCGGCCAGATCGGCCCGGCGTGACAGTTAGGCTTCGCACGTGCTGATCGCCGACCGCTACGAGATCGACGACCTGCCACTGGGGCGGGGCGGCATGGGTGCCGTGCACCAGGGCCGGGACCTGCGCCTGGATCGCCGGGTCGCGGTCAAGCTGCTGCGGCTGCCGGGCAGCGACGACGAGGTGCAGCAACGGTTCGCGCGCGAGGCGAGGATCGTCGCCAGGCTGGAGCACCCCGGAGTGCCTGTCCTGTACGACTTCGGGACGTACGACCAGCGTCTCTTCCAGGTCATGCAGTTCGTCGACGGCGTGACGGTCGCGGACCTGGTGCACGAGTTCGGCCCGCTCCCGCAGGCCTGGGCGGCGAACATCGCGGCGCAGACGGCCGCGGTCCTCACCGAGGCGCACGAGAACGGCATCTGCCACCGGGATCTCAAGCCCACCAACCTGATGCTGTGCCCGGACGGCGCGGTGAAGGTGCTGGACTTCGGCCTCGCGCTGCTGAAGGAGAGCGACGTCGCCCCGTTCAGCAGGGCCGGCCAGATCCTCGGCACGCCCTCCTACATGGCGCCCGAGCAGATCCAGCGCGGCACCGCCGAACCGCGCAGCGACCTCTACGCGCTCGGCTGCGTGCTGCACGAGATGCTGACCGGCGACCAGCTCTTCACCGGGCCGACGGCGTACGCGGTGTTCGACAAGCACGTCAAGGAAGCGCCGCCACGGCTCCGCGGCCCGCTCGACCCGGTGGTGCAGCGGTTGCTGGCCAAGGATCCCGAGGACCGGCCCGCCACCGCGCTGGACGTTTTCGTTGATTTGCAACGGTTTGCGCAGGATCCGCCGCCGTTGCCCGGTTTCGTGCAGAACCCGTCGACGGCCGCGATGTACGCGAGCCTGCAGCTCAGGCCGGGATCCGGTTCACCTCGTGATCACCGGTCGCCCACAGGTGCTGCACCGCATACGCACGCCAAGGCCGCCACACCTCCGAGTGCCTGACCAACGCACCAGGCGTCGACGGCAGGCCCAAAGCCTTGGCCGCCAATCGAATTCCAAGATCGGTCGGCAGAAACGCGTCCGGGTCACCCAGAGCACGCATCGCAATCGATTCCACAGTCCACGGACCGAAGCCCGGCAACGTCGTCAGCCACTCCCGCGCGACCACCCGATCGGCGGCGGGCGACAGGTCCAAACCGGACTGAAGCGCGCCCAGCAAGGCTGCCATCGTGCGGCGCCGCGACTCCGGCATCGCGAGCTCGGAGACGTCGAACTCCAGCGGGAACAGGAACAAGTCCCCGACCGGCGTCCCGTAACGCGTCACGAGACGGGCAGCGTGCGTGCGCGCGGCCTTCGTCGACACCTGTTGGCCGAGCACCGCCCGGATCGCGAACTCCGCACCGTCCACCGTGCGCGGGACACGGCGTCCTGGAGCACTCAACACCAGTTGTGCCAACAACGGGTCGGAAGACAACGCGCTGTCGACGACGACCGGATCGGCGTCGAGGTCGAGCAGAAACCGGCAGAGGTCTAGAGCAGTACTCAAATCTCGCGCATCGGAAAGCTCCAAAGTGCACGCGACGTGATCGGTCAAGGGCCTCAAAGCCGCGATCCCGCAACCGAAAGGCAGTCGCAGTGAGCGCCGGTACACGCCGTCCCGCCACTCCTCGACACCGGGAACTGCGGTGGCGATCAAGTGACCGAACAGGTTGGAAGGGCAGAGAGGTGCCTTGAACGGCAAGCGTTCCGTGAACGTGTCCAAGCGCATGCGCACCAGCATGACGCCATTCCAACCGAGACGCTGGCGGGAAAAGGACATCACTCTGGACGGGGCCAACCGGGTGACCTGCTTCGCGACGCGATCTCTCGTGGCTAGTCTGACTGCTGCGCCGTTGCAGCAGTCATTTCAGCAGGGAAGGGCGGCGTCGCGTGCGATGAGAGCGGCCTGGACGCGGTTGTCGCACCGCAGTTTCGTCAGCAGTCGGCTGACGTGGGCCTTGATCGCCCCTTCTGAGAGGTACATGAGCCTTGCGATGCGCGCGTTAGCCATGCCCTGCGCGAGGTACACCAGCACCTCCTGCTCCCGCCGGGTGAGCAGGCTGATGCGGCTGCGCGCGGCGTCGCGGCGTTCCGAGTCGGCGCCCGTGAAGTGGTCGACGAGCGCCCGCGTCGCGGACGGCGACAGGATCGCCTCGCCCGCGGCCACCACGCGCACAGCGTTGACCAGAGCGTCGGGTTCGCCGTTCTTGAACAGGAACCCCGCCGCGCCGGCGCGCAACGCCGGGAACAACATCTCCTCGGTCTGCTGGGTGCACAGCATGATCACCTGCGTCCCCGGCACGTGCCTGCGCACCATGCGCACCGCACCGAGGCCCTCCATGCCGGGCATCGAGGCGTCCATCAGCAGCACCTGCGGACGGTGGCGCCGCGCGAGCTCGACGGCACCGCTGCCGTCACCCGCCTCGCCGACCACCACGACGTTGCCGGAACGCTCCAGCACGCCGCGGACTCCTGTGCGGATCAGTACCTCGTCGTCAGCGATGCCAACGGTGATCGTGCGCGGCTTGTCCACCAGTTGCAGACCTGTGCTCGCCCACGAGGTGCTGGTTGTCAACGTCATGCGCACTCCCTGTCAGACCGGACCAGTCACCAGTTTGTTCCCGAACGAGGATCTCGGGAAGGTAGGCATAACGAGCACAGTGCTAACCGTCTCGCGCGCACCGACGTGTAACGGGTTGCACACGGCAGGTCACCACCCACGACCTGCGCTGATGCCGGACCGAGACAGGGACGGCCTGCCGTTACGGCTGGAGGAGAGGACCCGATGACCAGCACCGGACGTTGCGCCCTGTGCGACGGCACGCTGCCTCCAGCCACCTCCGAGCAGCGCAGGTCCTACTGCTCCAACGCCTGCCGCCAAAGGGCTTATCGGCGCCGGGCGACCGTTGCGCCGCCGGCACCGGTGAGCAGCAAGAACTTGAGAGTGCTCGCCAACCTGCCCGCCGCGCGCGACACGTTCATCGGCCGCCAGCCGGAGCTGTCGAAACTCGACCAGCTCATGCGCCGGCACCGTCTCGTTACGCTCGTGGGCAGTGCGGGTGCGGGTAAGACCCGGCTGGCACTGGAGGCCGCGGGCCGGTTGCGACGCGGGAGAACGGACAGGGTGCTCCTCGTCGAGCTCGGCGAGGTCGTCAGCCCCGCCGAGGTCATGCCCGCTGTCGCTCACGCGCTGGGTGTCGTTGCGCAGCCGGACGAGCCGTTGCGCGACACGGTCCTGGAAACGCTCGTGAACATGAAAGTGGTCGTAGTCCTCGACAACTGTGAACACCTGCTCGACACGTGCGCCGAGCTGACGGACCTGTTGCTCAACCGCTGCCCCGGTGTGCGGGTGCTCGCGACGTCGCGGGAAGCCCTGTGGATCACGGGTGAGGTGAGCTTCCACGTCGAGGGCTTGCCGGTGCCGTCCACCGACCGCGACCTGGTCACGACTGCCGCGCCGCGCTCCGAGGCAGTGAAGCTGTTCGTGGACAGGGCCCGTGAGCGCAAGCCCGACTTCCGGTTGACGCCGGCCAACACCGCCGCGGTGGCGTTGCTGTGCGCACGGCTGGAGGGCATGCCGCTGGCGATCGAGCTCGCCGCGAGGTGGGTGCAGTTGTTGCCCGTCACGGACATCTGCGACCGGATGGACGAGCCGCTCGAGCTGCTGACGCTGGGCTGCCGCAAGTCGCCGTCACGTCAGCGTTCGCTGCGCGAGGCGATCGACTGGAGCTACCAGTTGTTGCAGCCTGACGAGCAGTTCGCGTTGCGGCGGCTGTCGGTCTTCGACGGCGGCTTCGACCTGGGTGCGGCGACCGAGGTCTGCTCTTCCGAACGGTCGGCCGAGCCCGTGCTCGACGTGTTGTCGCGGCTGCAGGCCAAGTCGCTGCTCACCGCCATCCCCGGCACGACCCGGTTCCGGCAGCTGGAGTCGGTTCGGTTGCACGCTCGGGAGAAGCTGCTGGCGGCCGGTGAGCTGGACGTGGCGTTCGAGGCGCTGGCCCGGTGGTTCACGGACCTGTCGGACGTGCTGATCACCCAGCCGCTGTCGGTGCCGTTCGACGTGCAGGACAAGCTCGACAACCACGTCGACAGCCTGCTCGGCACGGTCGAATGGGCTGCTGAACGCCTTGACGAACGGTTGCTGCTGCTGACTTCCGCCCTGGCCGACTGCGCTGCTCGACGTGGGCGACTCGGGCAGGCCCGTGTGCTGCTGCGGGATGCGTTGCGCCGACCGTCCACAAGGGACGACTACCGGTGCGTGGCGCTGAACCACGCGGCCCGGTTCGCCGCCGAGCAGGGTGATCACGACGAGGCGATCGAGCTGTCCGGCGAGGCTTCGCGGCTGGTGCGCCCGCTGGGACTACCGGCGCTGGCGATGAGCTGCCGCAGCACGCTGGCCGCGGTGCAGCAGTCCTCCGGCGAGTGGGAGGCGTCGGACGAGAACAACACCGAGTGCCTGCGGGTCGCCGAACTGTTGGGCGAGCCTCTGGCCCGTGCGACCTGTTTGGTGGACTTGGCCCGTACGGCGTTGTCACTCGGTAAGCACGAACGCGCTGAAAAGGCCGTCATGAGGGCGTTGCCGATCTCGCGCGCGTCGGGCGTTCCCGCGCGCATCGCGTCCGCACTGAACACACGCGGCGTCGTCGCGTTGGTGCAGGGCGACCTCGACGAGTCGACGCATGCCTTCCAGGAAGCGTTGCGGATGGACGGCATCAACCCGTTGACCGCGCCTGACGCCCTCGAAGGACTGGCCGTGGTGGCGTTGATGCGCGGTCAGGCCGAGCGCGCGCTACGGCTGGAAGCGACCGGACGGGCCCTGAGGCGATCGGTCGGCGTAGTGCCAGATCCTTTCTGGGCGGAGAAGGTTGCCGGGGCCATGCGCACCGCACGGCTGATGCTGCCCGTTGCGCGCGCGGAGGCTGCTTCCACGCCGTTGACCGCGACCGAGACCGAAGCGTTCATCCAGGACGAGGTGTGGCTGGACCGCACGGAGGCCGCGCACGACTCGTTGGACGACCACGAGCGCCGCGTGATCGCGTTGCTGGCAACGGGTCTCACGAACCAGCAGATCGCGAACCGGCTCAACGTGTCCGTGCGGACGGTGGCCTCCCGGCTGCAGCGGCTGCGGGACAAGCTGGGGCTGCGGAGCCGGGAGGACATCGCGGCCTGGGGAGCCGAAAGGGCAATCGGCTGACCGTGTAAAGGTTTACTCACAGTTGACAGTCAGCGCACGTGCAGCCCGAACCCCGTGCGGCCCGCAGGCTCCAGCCCCTCCTTCAGGTACAGCGAGGGCATCTCGTAGTCGCCGAAGTTCTGCCGCCGGAACGCGATCGGCTCGGTCGACTCCAGCGTGAGCAGCCGCTGCTCCCAGGCCTTGGCGGCGTCCGCGAAGTCCTCGTCGGTCATCCGGTCGACGCGGTACAGCACGAACGGCGGCAACACCTCGACGCCGGGGTTGTAGAGGATGCCGTGGTGGATCGGGAACAACAGGTCCTCCATGGGCCCGTTGATCCCACGAGCCGCGTAATGCGACTCCGCGCCACCCGCGGTCACCGACAGCAGAGCCCGCCGGCCCGCGAGAGTGCCTTCCCCGAAGCGGTTGCCGTACCTGGTGGCGCTGTGCTCGCCGACGCCGTACGCGAAGCGGTGGGTGAACACCCGGTCGACCCAGCCTTTCATGATCGCGGGCATCGAGTACCACCACAACGGGAACTGAAAGATGATCATGTCGGACCAGAGCAGTTTCTCCTGCTCGGCTCGCACGTCCGCGGTGAGCGTCCCGGTCTCGAAGGCCCGGCCGGAGTCCGCGGCGACCTTCAGCGGACTCGACGCTTCTGGCCCGTAGTCGTCCGCGTCCACGACCGCTTTCCAGTTCATCGCGTGGAGATCGCTCACCCGCACCTCGTGCCCCGCACCCTCCAACGTGGACACCGCGAGGTCCTTCAGCGTGCCGTTGAGCGACTTCGGCTCCGGGTGGGCGTAGACGATCAGCGTCTTCACGAGAACTCCTTCGGATCAGGTGCCTCCGATCCTGGGCGCTGGGGAGCCCGGCGTTCAGGGCCTGGACTTCCTGGTATCGGCAGGGCCACCCTCACGGGCCTCTTCGCGGCCATACTGGGCAGGTGGACGATCTGGCGGGATTCCTGCGGCTTCGGCGTTCCCGGGTCGACCCGGCGTCCGTCGGCATCCCCACCGACCGGCACCGCCGGGTCGCCGGGTTGCGCCGCGAGGAGATCGCGCACCTGTCCGGGGTGAGCGTCGATTACTACGTGCGCCTCGAACAGGGCCGCGCGACCCAGCCCTCCGAACAGGTCCTCGACGCGCTGGCCCGCGTCCTCGGCCTGAACGAGACCGAACGCGACCATCTCTGCCGACTCGCCGGGCAGCGCCGCCGTCGCCCGAAGGCTTCGAGCGGACGGGTCCGGCCGGAACTGCTGCGCGTCCTGGACCTGGTCGCCGACGCACCCGCGCTGATCACGAACCACCGCATGGACGTGCTGGCCGCGAACCACCTCGCCCGGCTCCTCTACAGCGTGCCGAAGCAGGGCCTGAACACCGCCCGGCACATCTTCCTGGAGGAGGCGGAGCGCGGCCTGTACGCGGACTGGGAGACGTGCACGCTCGACGTGGTCGGGCACCTGCGCCTGGCCGCGGGCAAGTACCCGGAGGACCCCCGCCTGGCCTCGCTCATCGGCGAGCTGGCGATGGGCAGCGAACGCTTCCGCCGGCTCTGGGCCCGCGCGGACGTGCGGGCCCGTGCACATGGACGCAAGTCGTATCGGCACCCACTGGTCGGGCTGCTCGAACTACACCAGGAGAACTTCGCTCTGCCGGACGAGCCGGGCTTGGAGTTGGTGGTGCTGTCCGCGGCTCCCGGCAGCGCCGCCGAGGACGGGTTGCGGCTACTCGCTTTTGACGGCGCGGAGGAACGCGGACCACGCGTCAGCGCTGAACGGAAGATGAGCTGAGGGGCCTGCGGACAACGCGGCTCGTACCGCGTCACCGAACTCGCGCCCCCGCGTCGTGGAGAACCGCTTTGGCATGGAACGAAGTTAGGGCCGACCGTCCTCTTTGTGCAGTCACCGCGGCAAAACTCAACCCGGAGGGCTGTCGTCTCGGAACCCCTCAATGGTTAACCAAGTAGACAAAGACTGGACATCCAACGTCTCGCAACCGTTTTCGGACTGCTCCATTCGAGTGACGGCAGAGGTCTAGACCTTGACCTTCGAGTGGTCTAAACCACATCGTTCCGGTACCCCCTGCGACTGAGGAGACCGATGTCCAAGTTCCGATGGCATCTAGCTGCTCTCTTCGCGGCCGTCGCCGCGTTGGTCCTCGGACTCGCCGTCGTGCCCGCTGCTAGCGGTGCCGGTGGCGTGTCCGCCACGTTCTCCAAGGGTTCGGACTGGGGAACTGGCTTCGAGGGCAAGTACACGATCACGAACAACAGCACGGCGGCCCTGACGTCGTGGACTGTCGAGTTCACGCTTCCCGCCAACCACCGCGTGACCTCGCTGTGGGACGGCTCGTACACGACCACTGGTCAGGTCGTCACGGTCAAGAACACCTGGAACGGCAACGTCGCTGCCGGCGGGTCGGTGAGCTTCGGCTTCAACGGCGCGTACACCGGCACGTTCGGTGCGCCGACCAACTGCAAGCTCAACGGTGGCTCGTGCGACTCGGGCGGGACGAACCCGACCACGTCGACCACGACTCCTACTACGACCACCACCACGACCACTACGACGACGACCACGACCACGACGTCGAACAACCCGCAGCCCGGCGGCAAGGTCAACCTCGGCTACTTCACCGAGTGGGGCACCTACCCCGCGAAGAACTACCTGCCGAAGAACATCGACACGTCCGGTACCGCCAACAACATCACGCACATCAACTACTCGTTCGGCAACGTGACGAACGGGCAGTGCGTGATCGGTGAGTCGTTCCCGGCGATCGAGAAGTCGTACACGGCGGCCGAGTCGGTCGACGGTGTCGCGGACGTGTGGGACGCGCCCGTGCGTGGTGCCTTCAACCAGCTGATGAAGCTGAAGAAGAAGTACCCGCACATCAAGGTGCTGTACTCGTTCGGTGGCTGGACCTGGTCCGGTGGCTTCGGCCAGGCCGCGCAGAACCCGGCCGCGTTCGCGAACTCCTGCTACAACCTGCTCGAGGACCCGCGTTGGGCGAGCCTGTTCGACGGCATCGACATCGACTGGGAGTACCCGAACTCGTGTGGTCTGTCCTGCGACACGAGCGGCGCCGAGGCGTACAAGAACCTGATGCAGGCTCTGCGTGCCCGCTTCGGCCAGAACTACCTGGTGACCTCGGCCATCACGGCTGACGGCACGTCCGGCGGCAAGATCGACGCTGCCAACTACGGCGGCGCCGCGCAGTACGTGAACTGGTACAACGTCATGACCTACGACTACTTCGGCGCCTGGGCGGCCCAGGGTCCGACGGCTCCGCACTCGCCGCTGACCAACTACAGCGGCATCCCGACCGCGGGCTTCTACTCGGACAACGCGATCCAGAAGCTGAAGAGCAAGGGCGTCCCGTCGAACAAGCTCCTGCTGGGCATCGGCTTCTACGGCCGCGGCTGGCAGGGCGTCACGCAGGCCGCCCCTGGTGGCACGGCGACCGGCCCCGCGCCGGGCATCGAGCCGGGCATCCAGGACTACAAGGTGCTCAAGACGAGCTGCCCGTCGAACGGCACCGTCGCGGGCACGGCTTACGCCAAGTGCGGTGACCAGTGGTGGAGCTACGACACCCCGGCCACCATCGGCGGAAAGATGACCTACGCGAAGAACCAGGGTCTCGGTGGCGCCTTCTTCTGGGAGATGTCCGGAGACACCTCGAACGGTGAGTTGGTCGCAGCGATGAAGAACGGCCTCGGATAGTTCTTCTAAACGCCGGGAGGGGAGCTGGGTCAACCCAGCTCCCCTTTTGTTCGCCTGGAATCCTGTTCCTAGCAGAACACCTTCTCCAGCAACTTGAACGCGGCGTCGCCCGGAGTGCCGCCGTTCGCCGCTCGCGTGATGGAGAGCGTCACACGCTTCTCCTGCGTGCCAACCATCATCGTCGCGTAACCGTGGATCAGGCCGTCGTGACCGTAGATCGTGGTGCACGACAACGCGGCGACGGAGACGCCCAACCCGTAGTCCGGGCTCGCGGCCGTGGTCTTGGTCAGTTCCTGCTGTTGGGCCGGTCGCAGCAGCTTGCCGGCCAGCAGCGCGTTCAGGAACGTGTCCAGGTCGCGGGTCGTCGAGATCATCTCGCCTGCTGCCCAGCCCCACGACGGGTTGAGGCGCGTGACGTCGGTCGGCTTGCCGTCCGCGTCCTCGTAGTAGCCGTGGGCGTGCGGGCCGGCGATGTCCACGTCGCGGCCGGGTAGCACGGTGTCGTTGAGCCGCAACGGCTTCAGGATCCGCTGCTCGACCGCCTTCGCGTACGGCCTGCCGGTGATCTTCTCGATCAGCAGGCCGATCACGATGTAGTTGGTGTTGGAGTAGCTGTGCTGTGCGCCGGGCTCGAAGCCGAGCGGGCGGCTCGTGCCGATCTGGACAAGTTCGCGCGGGTCCCACGACTGGTAGCGGATGGACGGGAAACCTGCCGGGTCGAGCGGCAGCGCCTCGGTGTAGTCGAAGAGGCCGCTGGTGTGCTGCAGCAGCTGGCGGACGGTGATGCGCTTGTCGACCAGGCCGGGGAGGTAGCGGTCCACTGGCTCGTCCAGGGCGATCCTGCCCTCGCCGGCCAGTTGCAGCGCCACTGTGGACACGAACGGTTTGGTGTTGCTGCCGATGCGGAAGGTTCCGTTGTACGGCACGGGTTTGTGGGTGCCGTACTCGGCGATGCCCGAGCGGAACGTGCCGAGGCCGGTGATCCGCGCCTGGACTCCCAGTGCGCCACCGTCGGTGGTGAGCTTGTCGATGATCTCCTGCACGGCCTCCCGCCGTCCCGCCACCGCCGGTGCCCCTGAGGCGGCACCGGCGGTGGCGATCAGGGTGGCCGCGGAGAGAGCGGCGACCAGTATCATGGTCAGCAGAACACTCCGTTGAGCAGCTTCTGGAACGCGTCGCCGGGGTTGCCGGCGACCGGCGCGCTGGTGGCGTTGAGCTCCAGTCGCTTCTTGCTGTCCGGCGTGGTCAGCATCTGCGACGAGTACCCCGGGATGCCGCCACCGTGGCCCCACACCTTGGTGCCGCAGGGCAGGGTCTCGACCTGCAGGCCGAGGCCGTACTCGGGGCTGACCGCGGTGGTCCTGCTGATCTCCTGCTGCTGCGCGGGCTTGAGCAGCTTGCCGTCGGCCAGCGCCGTGATGAACGTGTCGAGGTCGCGGGTCGTCGAGATGATCTCACCGGCGGACCAGGCGACCGACGGGTTCATGCGGGTGATCTCGGACGGCTTGCCGGCCACGGTCCAGTACGCGCGGGCGTGCGGGCCGTAGATGTTCGCGTTGTCGCCCGGTACCTCGGTGTCCTTGAGGTGCAACGGCTTCAGGATCCGCTGCTCGACCGCCTTCTCGTACGGCCTGCCGGTCAGCTTCTCGACGAGCAGTCCCGCGACGACGTAGTTCGTGTTGGAGTAGCTCCACTTCGTGCCGGGGTCGAAGTCGAGCGGCTTGCTCGTGGAGATCGCGAGCAGCTCGGCCGGTTCCCAGTGCTTGTAGCGGATCTTCTCGAACTCGTCCGGCGACAGCGGCAGTGCGTCGGTGTAGTTGTAGAGGCCGCTGGTGTGCTGCAGCACCTGGCGGACGGTGATGCGGCTGTCGATCAGGCCCGGCAGGTAGCGGACCACCGGTGCGTCCAGGTCCACCTTGCCTTCGCCCGCGAGCTGGAGCATCACCGTCGACACGAACGTCTTGGTGATGCTGCCGACGCGGAACCGTCCATCGAGCGGCACGGGCTGGTTGCTGTCGAGGTCGGCCTTGCCGGAACGGGCGGTGAAGCGCTGCCGTCCGTCGGTCACTCTGGCCTGCACGCCAAGGCCTCCCCCGCCCTGTGTGAGCTGGTCCAGAGCCTGCTGGACGACCTTGCGGTCCACGCTCTTCTCGTCTGCGAGAGCGGTGCCCGCGGTGGTCAGCGCGAGCAGGCTCGCTGCGGTAACGGTGGCTACCAGTCGAATCCCCATGCCCCACACCCTGGCGAGGAACGACGGTCCGCCGCATCAGCCTTCAGTCTTACGTGAGCCCTAGGGGTTTCCCTGAGGCCGATCAGCGAAGACGACGGGCTGGGCTGGTCAGTAGGGCTGGTGCGCCGCCTTCATGGCCGAAACGAGCATGGAACGCACTTTCGGCCAATGCACGTCCTTCTGGCACGAGTACGGCGGCAGGAAGCCTCCGCAGGTACCGGACGAAGCGCCGATCTCCCACACGAAGCTCGGCACGCCCAGGTCCTCGTAGACCCAGTCGTCCGTGGCACCGGAGGCGTTGTAGAGCACCTCACCCGGCTGGCCCGCTTCGAAACCCGACAGCGAGGCCATGTCCTGGGCCATCTTCCGCAGCGGGGCGTCGTTGCCGGTCTTCTGCGTGCTCCAGCCCCACGGGAACAGCACGTAGTTGCCGTAGCTGTGCATGGAGATGACGGCGCCGGTGGTGTCGCTTGCGGCCGCCGCGGTGTCGCCAGGCGCGCGCGTGTCGCGGTAGAGCTTGCGCCACAACGACTCCAGGGCCTGCGTCTCGACCTCGGAGTCGGCGCTGGGGCCTCCGTAGATGTCGCTGCACTTGTTCGACGACGTGCCGACCTCGCCCCAGTGCGAGCCGGCGTTGCGGTTCAGGTCGACGCCGCGCGGGCCGGACGAGCAGTCGCCGTGCGCGTTCTTGCGGTGCAGGACGGGCGAATCGCCGCCGGACTCGACGATCTCGACGCCGTCCGGGTTCGCGATCGGCACGACCCAGACCTCGAGGTCGCCGAGCATGGCGGTGAGGTCGGAGCCGACCAGGTCGTCGATGAAACGCCACGCCATGTCGCCGGTGGTGATTTCGCGCGCGTGGAGTTGGCCCATCACGAACAGGCGCGGTTTCGGCGCGGTAGGCGTCAATGCGCAGTCACCAGGGCTTTTTCGCGTGATGCAGATGGCTTTCAGGTCATATCCGCCGGAGCCACGAGTCTTGCGCCACGAGTCGCCGTAGTCGACGACCGTGGCGAGATCGGGATGGGCTTGAGCGACCTCGTCGAGATGGGTGAGATGAGCGGTGACCGTTCGGTAGCCGCCGTAGTAAGTCGCATCTCCGAGAGAGCGCGGCGCCCATTGAGATGGGGGCATCGCCGTCTCGACAGAGGGCCGGAAACCATCCGATCGGAGCTCATCAGCGGTATGCGCGTCGCCGACGACGAACAGGTCGGCCCCGTCGCGCTGCTCCAGCACGTCGTAGCCGCTGCCGAGCAGTCGTTGGGCCTCCGAACCGAGAGGAGCGGGCACACGCAGCACAAACGTCGCTTGCGGACCTTCGGCCGGTGCCGGTGACGGGCTGAGCAGAAGGCCGAGACAGGCGAGCAGGGCAAGGGCGGTGCGCATGATCAACGATGATGGGCCGTCCGGCCGAGCAGCGCCAGTTCGTTCGACCGACCGGATGATTACCGTCCGGTTCTTGGGATCCGGAAACGGGCCACTTGGCGGCTTGTGACGAAAATCAATAGGATTTCCACCAGCATCGCGGCGGTTATCGTGCTGAAAGGCCGAAACCGACTCGACGAACAGCGAGGTCCGCACAGAAACCTTGGGAAGTCGACGGGAGCGCTAACCATGGATCATCTCTACAACGACGGTGTCGCTGAGATCTCCTACGACTTCCCCTGGCGCGGTTCCCTCACGGACGACGACGAGGGGTTGGAGCCGACCATCGTCCGCAGCATGGACTGACAAAACTCGGGGGTCCCCCATGTCCGGCCTGTCCACCGTCGTCAAGGGCACCGGCCCTGCCCTGCTGCTCGTGCACGGCGCGGGCGGCAGCGTCCAGGCCAACTACGGCCCGATCCTGGGGACCCTCACCCAGTACTTCACCGTCATCGCACCGGATCTGCCGGGCTCCGGCAGCTCACCGAAGGCCGGCGGGCCGCTCGACCTGGAGAAGCTCGCGGACGACCTCGTGGACGTCGCGGTGCGGGCCGGGCACGAGTCGTTCTTCGTGTGCGGCTACTCGATGGGCTGCGCGGTCGCCGTCACGGCCGCGGTGCGGCACCCCGCGCGGGTGCGCGGGCTGGTGCTGAGCACGCCGTTCACCAAGATCGACGCCGCTACCCGGGCCAAGATCGACGAGTGGAAGTCGTTGCTGGACGGGTCACGCGCGGTGCTGTCGCGGTTCATCCTGTCGGTGATGTGCAGCAGGGAGTACCTGGCCCGGCTCACGCCCGCGCAGGCAGAGGGCTTCGCCGAGCTGATCGGGGCGAGCGTGCCGACCGGGTCGCCCGCGCACGTCGACCTGATCCTGAAGATCGACCTCACCGAGCTGCTGCCGCAGGTGTCTCAGCCGACGCTGGTGATCGGCGCGTCCGGTGACCAGCTGCTGTCGCGCAATCTCGGCAAGGAGGTCTCGGACCTGATCCCGGGTTCGAAGTACACCGACATCGCGTGTGGGCACGCGATCGCGCTGGAGTCCGCGATGCCGTGGGCGCGACTGATCACCGACTACCTCACGTCGATTTAACAGTACGCGGGGAGCTTTCGTACTGTCCTGTAGGACGGGAGGGCCCCGCGTACCGTCAGGAAGAGCGGAGGCGGTGGGCCAGGGCCGTGTGGCGGCGGCCGGCGCCTACCGTGCGGACGGCTTGGCCGATGGCGCGTTTTGAGCCGACCAGAACTACCAGCTTCTTCGCGCGGGTGACCGCGGTGTAGAGCAGGTTGCGCTGCAACATCATCCACGCGCTGGTCGTGATGGGGATGACCACGCACGGGTACTCGCTGCCCTGCGAGCGGTGGATCGTCATGGCGTACGCGTGGCTGAGCTCGTCCAGTTCGGAGAACTCGTAGTCGACTTCTTCGTCCTCGTCCGTGCGGATGGTCAGCTTCTGCTCGACCGGGTCCAGCGCTATGACGACGCCCAGAGTGCCGTTGAAGACACCGTTCTTGCCCTTGTCG
>JAVXWK010000366.1:0-2520 GCA_032230575.1 Pseudonocardiales bacterium
CGTCCCAGGCGCTGTACCTCACCAGGGAAGCCGGCGACAACACCCACTTCTCCGCACGGGGCGGGGCGGAGATGGCGAACCTCGTCGTGCAAGGCGTGCGTGAGCTGAACCTGCCGCTCGCCGGCTACCTGCGCTGAACCAGGCGCGTTCGACTCCTCGACTCACCTGTTGGAGGCCAACCATGTTTCTGCACCGACGGCGCGCCATACCGCTCGCCGCAGGCGTCGTCGCCCTGACCCTGGCCGGCAACGGTCTGGTCGTCTCGGCGGCTTCGGCGGCGTCGACGCGGTACGAGGCGGAAGCCGCGCCGGCCACCTGCGCCGGCGCGATCGAGTCCAACCACGCCGGCTACTCCGGCAGCGGGTTCTGCAACGGCGACAACACAGTCGACGCGGCCACTGAGTTCACTGTGACCGCGTCCACGGCCGGCACGGCGACCATCGCCGTCCGGTACGCCAATGGCGCAACCGACAACCGCACCACCGACGTGCTCGTCAATGGCGCGGTCGCCCACTCCGGCACCGCGTTCGACCCGACCGGCGCCTGGACCACCTGGGGTACGAAGACGTTCACCGTGTCGGTGAACGCAGGTACGAACACGATCCGGTTGGACCCGGCCACCGCGGCGGGCCTGGCGAACATCGACTACCTCGACCTCGAAGCCGGTGGTACTCCGCCGCCCGCCGGCAAGCAGCTGGAAGACCTCAACCGCGGCCTGGTCAGCGTGCGCTCCGGGTCCGGCAACCTGGTGTCGTGGCGGCTGTTCGGGACCGAGCCGGCCTCGACCGGGTTCAACGTCTACCGCGGCACCACGAAGCTGACCGCCTCGCCGATCACCGACTCCACGAACTTCGTGGACTCCGGGGCGCCGGCGGACGCCTCGTACACGGTCCGCGCGGTCGTGAACGGAGCGGAGCAGGCGCCGTCCGAGCCGTCGCTGCGCTTCACCGGCGGCAACTACCTGGACGTGCCAATCTCCCGGCCGGGAAGCAACTACACAGCCGGTGACGCGAGTGTCGGTGACGCGGACGGCGACGGCCAGTACGAGATCTTCCTCAAGTGGGATCCCAGCGACCAGAAGGACAACTCGCAGTCCGGTCGCACCAGCAACGTCTACCTCGACGCGTACCGGCTCAACGGGCAGCGGCTGTGGCGGATCGATCTCGGCCGCAACATCCGCGCCGGTGCGCACTACACCCAGTTCCAGGTGTACGACTACGACGGCGATGGCCGGGCCGAGCTCGCGGTCAAGACGGGCGACGGCACGGTTTCGGGCACCGGACAGGTCATCGGTAACGCGAACGCCGACCACCGCAACTCCTCCGGCTACATCATCACCGGACCCGAGTACCTGACGGTGTTCAACGGGCTCAGCGGCGCCGTCATGTCCACGGTGAACTTCGAGCCGGCCCGCGGCAACATCTGCGACTGGGGCGACTGCAACGGCAACAGGGGCGACCGGTTCCTGGCCGGCACCGCCTACCTCGACGGGCAACGGCCGAGCATCATCATGGGTCGCGGGTACTACGAGAAGAGCACGATCGCGGCGTGGGACTTCCGGGGCGGCCAGCTCACCCGGCGCTGGAAGTTCGACTCCGGCAGCGCGGGCAGGCAGTGGACCGGCCGAGGCACCCACTCACTGTCCATTGCGGACGTCGACGGCAACGGCACCGACGAGATCATCTACGGCGGCATGACCATCAACGCCGACGGCACCGGACGGTACACCACGAACTTCTACGCCCACGGTGACGCGTTGCACGTGAGCGACTTCGTGCCCAGCCGCCCCGGCCAGGAGATCTGGCAGATCCACGAGCAGAGCTCCGGCGCCGCCGCCACGCTGCGGGATGCCAGGACCGGCGCCGTCATCATGCAGAAGAACAACACCTGCAGCTGCGAGGGTCCTGCGCGCGGCGTGGCAGGTGACGTGTACGCCGGCAACCCCGGCGCCGAGTTCTGGGGTAAGGGCACCGGCCTGACGAGCGCGTTCAACTCCTCCGGCGGCAACGTCGGACGAGCGCCCGCCAGCGCGAACTTCCTCGCCTGGTGGGACGCCGACCCCGTGCGCGAACTGCTCGACGGCAACCACGTCGACAAGTACGGCACCAACGGCGACACCCGCCTGCTCACCGGTGCCGGTGCGCATTCCATCAACGGCACCAAGTCCACGCCATCGCTGTCCGGTGACCTGTTCGGCGACTGGCGTGAGGAAGTCATCCTGCCCCGCGACGACAACGCGGCACTGCGCATCTACGCCACGCCGACGCCGACCGACCGGCGGCTCCACACCCTGCTGCACGACGCCCAGTACCGCGTTGCCATCGCGTGGCAGAACACCGCCTACAACCAGCCACCACACCCGAGTTTCTTCCTCGGCAACGGCATGAGCACGCCGCCACAGCCGAACATCTACCT
Organism: Pseudonocardiales bacterium; assembly: GCA_032230575.1. Lineage (GTDB taxonomy): Bacteria > Actinomycetota > Actinomycetes > Mycobacteriales > Pseudonocardiaceae > Lentzea. The sequence continues at coordinate 2,416 of JAVXWK010000366.1, forward strand.
CCGCTGAGCCCGGCGGTCAGGCGGGCCGGCGGCACCGACCCGGCTCGTCTGACCGCCACCATGTCCGCCCGCTGCCCGTTTCGCACACCTCACCACCCCTGCAAG
>JAVXWK010000116.1:0-4301 GCA_032230575.1 Pseudonocardiales bacterium
CGATCGACTGGACCTTGATCTGGCCGGTGGCTTCGGTTTTCCGCTGGGTGGAGATGGCCGTGCGGAGGACGTTGTTGTTGTCTCGCGCGATGATCACGCCGGGTTTGGTGGCCTTGAAGGTCGCGGTGGCCGTGCCGTGCGCCGGGACTTCGAGGGTGGTGCGGTCGGCGGTGATGTTGGTGGGGAGGCTCAGTTTGAGCTTGACCGGCTGGGTGCCGTCGTTGCGATAGGTGACAGTGCCCTGGTCCTTCAGGGTCGCGGGCTCGGCGGTGAGCTGGGTTTTCGTTGCCTTGTCGAGGTTCGCGACGCCGGTGCCCTGGTCGAACACATTTGCGTCGATGGGGTCCGCGGTGTTCGTGAGGGCGGCCTTGAGACGGGCGGCAGACCAGTCAGGGTGCTGCCCGGCCAGGATCGCCGCCGCGCCCGTGACGTGCGGCGTGGCCATCGACGTGCCGCTCGCCAGGGTGTGCCGGTCGTTGATCGGGTAGCCCATGGACGTGCCCGCCGCCCGTGCCGCCGCGATGGCGTGACCGGGTGCGCTGATCTCCGGCTTCACGGCGCCGTCGATGCGCGGGCCGCGGCTGGAGAAGTAGCTGAGCTGGTTGTCCTTCGTGACGCTCGCGACCGCCAGTGCCGCGTCCGCTGCCGCCGGACTGCCGACCGACTCTTGGCGCCCTTCGTTGCCCGCCGCGGCAACGAAGAGCATGTTGTACTTGGCGCTCAACGTGTTCAGCTCCTGGCTGAGCTCGTCGGTGCCGTCGGTCGCGTCGCCGCCGAGGCTGAGGTTCACGACCTTGGCGCCCTGCTCCGCCGCCCACCGCATGCCCGCGATGATCGCGGACTCCTCGCAGCCGTTCGGCTTGCAGACCTTGCCGATCAGCAGGTCCGCGTCCGGTGCCACACCGGGCTCCGGTCCTTCGCCCGCGATGATGCCCGCGACGTGCGTCCCGTGGCCCACCTCGTCGGAGACAACGTTGTCTTCCTCTGTGAAGTCTTTGGTGGCTTTGATGCGGCCCTTCAGGTCCGGGTGGTTCTCGTCCACGCCGGTGTCGAGGACCGCGACCTTGACGCCTTTGGCGGTGTGGCCGCGCTGCCAGGCCTTCGGGGCCTTGATCTGCGGGGTGCTCTGGGCGTCGAGCGGCTTGAAGAGCCGGTCAGGGCTGATCTTCGCGATGCCGGGCAGCTCGCTGGCCTGGTTCGGTGCCTTGGGGTTGATCTGCTGCCAGAGGTTGTCGCTGAGAGACGCCGACGTGACGCGCTGGTCGGTGTGGCGGATGAGGAACTTGGTCGTGGGCTTGCCGACGTCGAACAGCTTCGCGTCCAGCACGCCGTTGATGACGAGCTGCTGGGCGTCGAACGGGATGACCGACACCCGGCCCTCGTCGACGGTCTTCAGGAACGGCATCCGCTCACGTCCGGGAGCTGGATGGATGACCACGCCGGGCGGTTTGCCCTGCTGTGTGACGACGTTCACGCGGTCGCCGGTGATGAGGACGGTCCCGGTTTGCGTTGGAGAGGCAACCGCGGACGGGACCACGAGTCCTGATAGCAAGACCGCGGCCGCCGTGAGCGCGCACCTGCGAAACGTTTTCATGCAGGTCACGCTTCCGGTGATCGGCGTTCCGGAACAAGAGCCGGAACGGCCACAACCGTTGACCGACGTCCAGACGAACCGACATAGAGTAGGGCCCATGATCTTCTACACCGACGAGGAGAGCCGCACGCTGCGCACCGCCGTGTACGGCGCGATGCTGCTGGTCTCCCACGCCGACCCCGGCCCCGTGCTGGAGGAGCGGTTCGCCGGCCTGCGTGCCCTCACGCACCTCTCGCACGACCTCCGCGTGGTCCTGGGCGCCGCCCGCCCGTCCGTGCCCGCCGGCACCGACGAGGAGATCGAGCCGATCATCCTCGAAGCCCTGCGCGGCACCATGAAGACCCTCGCCGCCCGTTCGCCGGAGGACGCCGCGTCGTTCCCGCGCGCCGTGCTGGCGATCTGCCGCGAGGTCGCCGAGGCCGACGGTGTCGTGGTCGACGCCGAGAACGCGATGGTGGCCCGCATCGAGGGCGCGCTCGTCATCTGAGATGACTTTGGAAGATCACCTCGCTGGGCCGGCGCTGCCGCCCGGCGAGGTCGTCCAGTCGTCGGTGGGGGGAGTCCTGGTGGGACTGGCCGCGGTCCCCGGACTAGGCCCGTCGTGCGTAATGCGTGGGCGTGACAGCGGGGCTAGCCTCCTGACATGAGCGTGGATGTTCGGCCTGAGGTCGTCGTGCGGAAGCCGCGGGCCGAGGTCGCGGCGTACATGTTCGATCCCGCCAACGACCTCGCGTGGACGGGTGGGATCACCGCGAGCAGGCCTGATCAGCCCGGCTTGCTGACCGAGGGTGCGACCGTCGTCCGCACGGCCAAGTTCCTGGGGCGCACGTTCGACTACGGCTACGTGGTGACCGCGCACGAACCCGAACGGCTCATCGAGATGAAGGTCGAGAAGCCGTTCCCGATGACCGTCCGGTACGAGCTGGCGGACGCGGCGGAGGGGACGAACGTCGCGATCCGGGCAACCGGGTCGCCCGGCGGGTTCTTCGCGGTCGCCGAACCGTTGATGCGGTGGCAGGTGCGGCGCAGTATCGCCGCGGATCTGGCGCGTCTCAAGACGAACGTCGAGGCGGCCCACTGACTGGACGCTGGGCCGAACGGCGGATGTGCGCCGTTCTCGTGGTGGCAGGGTGGATCCCACTGGGGATCAACTCTTGGGGGAGTGCCACCACATGGATCTGTCGCGCCGCGAACTGCTCACCCGCACCGGGCAGGCCGCTGCTCTCGCCACCGCCGCCTCTACGCTGACCATCGGAACAGCGCAGGCCGAGCCCGGCGTGAAGCTGACGCAGGGCACGAACATCTCGGTTTCCCGTTCCGCGGACGGGAAGTGGCTCGCGTTCGACCTCGTCACCGCGATCTGGGTGCTGCCGTCCACCGGCGGTACCGCGCGCAAGCTGACCGACGAGCTGCAGGACGCCACGCTGCCGTCGTTCGGGCCGGGCGGCCAGATCGCGTTCCAGTCCTATCGGGACGGCAACTACCACCTCCACGTGATCGGGCTGGACGGCGGCGGCCTCAAGCAGCTCACGAACGGCAAGTACGACCACCGCGAGCCCGCGTTCTCGCCGGACGGCACGAAGATCGCGTTCGTCAGCGACCGCGCGGGCAGCTACGGCGTGCACGTCCTGGACGTCGCGTCCGGGGCGATCACGCAGCTGACCGGTCTTCCGGACGAAGCCGCCGCGCCGCAGTGGTCGCGCGACGGCAAGCGGATCATCTTCATCTCCGGCAACGCCACCGTCGACACGGTCACGTTGGACGGCAAGCGGGAAAGGCTCGTCACGGCTCCCGCGGGCGCGCAGCTGTTCGGTGCCGCGTTCGGATCCGGCGACCAGCCCAGCTACACGCTGATGCGCCCCGGTCAGGCCGATCTGATGCTCGGAACCACCGCCGTCGTCACCGGTCAGGATGTGTTCGGGTTCGCGCCCGTGTGGGACGGCGATCGGGTCCTCTACACCGCCGACGGCCACATCCGTTGGCGCATAGGCGGTTCCAGCACCGATGTTCCGTTCGAGGCCTCCGTCCCGGTCAAGACCGTCAAGCCCCACCGTGGCAAGAGCCTCGTGGCAGGCCCGGTCAAGGGCATCGCGGGACCGGTCGTGTCGCGTGACGGCTCCAAGATCGCGTTCCGGGCGCTGAACTCGCTGTACCTGCTCAGCAACGGCAAGACCACGAAGCTGACCGACGGCAGGTACTTCGACTCCGACCCGGACTTCTCGCCGGACGGCACGAAGCTCGTCTACGCCAGCGACCGCACCGGCGTCGCCCAGCTCTGGGTTCGTGACCTGAGCACCGGCGAGGACAAGCTCCACGCCCCCGCTCCGGGTGCCCAGACCACGCCGCGCTTCTCCCCGGACGGCACCAAGGTCGCGTACGTGGACCAGGACGGCCAGGTCTGGATCGTCGACGCCACCGGCCGCCGCCAGATCACGCCCACGCTCTTCCAGCCGGGCCGCCCGACGTGGTCCGCGGACGGCACGGTCGTCGCGCTGGCCGCCGTGAAGCCGTTCTCGCGCAGGTTCCGCGAGGGCACCAGCCAGATCCTGTCCGTGGACCTGGTTTCCGGTGAGCTCAAGTACACCGAGCCCATGCCGTTCCGCTCCATCGCCACCCGCGGCGACGACGGCCCGGTCTGGTCGCCGGACGGCAGGCACATCGCGTTCGTCGTGGAGAGCGTGGCCTGGGCGGTTCCCGTCGACGCCAA
>JAVXWK010001048.1:0-7856 GCA_032230575.1 Pseudonocardiales bacterium
CGACCGGCTGACGATGATGGGCGCATTCATCCACGTCAGGTGTATGAATGCGCCCTTCATCGTTCAATCAGTGGAAGGTGTGCTCGGGGCCGGGGAACTGGTGCCCGCGCACCTCGTTGGCGAACTCGGTGGCCGCGCCGAGCATGACGTCGCCGATGTTGGCGTAGCGCTTGACGAACCGCGGCGCCTTGCCCCGGTTCAGGCCCATCATGTCCTGCCAGACGAGCACCTGGGCGTCGGTGTCGGGGCCGGCACCGATGCCGACGGTCGGGATGACCAGGTCGTGCGTGATCTGCTTCGCGACCTCGGCGGTCACCATCTCCAGGACGACGGCGAACGCACCGGCCTCCTGCACCGCCATGGCGTCGGCTACGACCTGGTCGTGGTTCTCGTGACGGCCCTGCACCCGGTAGCCGCCGAGCTGGTGCTCCGACTGCGGGGTGAAGCCGATGTGCGCCATGACCGGGATGCCGGCCGCGGTGATCGCGCGGATGTGCGGCGCGAAGTAGGCGCCACCCTCCAGCTTGACCGCGTGTGCCCGGCCTTCCTTCATGAACCGCACCGCGGTCGTGACGGCCTGCTCGACGGACACCTGGTAGGAGCCGAACGGCAGGTCAGCGACCACGAGAGAGCGCTTGACCGAACGCGTCACAGCGCTGACGAGCGGTACGAGCTCGTCCACCGTGACCGGCAGCGAGGTGTCGTAGCCGTAGACGGTGTTCGAGGCGGAGTCACCGACGAGGAGAACGGGGATGCCCGCCTCGTCGAAGATCGCGGCGGTGTACGTGTCGTACGCGGTGAGCATGGGCCACGGCTCGCCGCGCTCCTTCATCTCACGCAGGTGATGAACGCGAACCCGCTTGGCCGGGGGCTTCTGGCCCGCTCCGGAGCCGTAGGGCGCGGAAACTTCGGCATTGGTCATCGTCGACCGTTCCTTTCCTCGAGGCCCACCGCGTGGGTCCCCGGGCGCTTTGTGCACGGTTGCCGAACACCAGGGTGACACCGTTGGCCGGAAACGGAACATGGATGCGGCTACCGTCACACGGCCTTGCGCTCAGCGGTCGGGTAGACCTCTGAGAACCTCCCGGACGGCCATGACGACCGCGTCCGGCCGGTCCATCTGGATCATGTGACGACTGCCTGGCACCGGCACGTTGCGCCCCCACGGCACGAGGGCGGCCAACGACTCGTGCTCCGGCCACACCTTCCGTCCCGCCGTGAGCACCAACCACGGCACCTTCGGTAGCGCCCGGCGCCGGCGCAGGCGTTCCAGCGTCGCCACCTGCCTGGGGTACGAGGCGAGCTCCCACAGCACCGCCCGCCCCACGCCGGGCCGTCGGTACACGAGTTCGACCAGGTCAGCGGGTGCGGGATCGGTCACGCCGAGCGTCGAGGCGGCGGTCAACAGGTTCCGGAACGAGTGCCCGTACCGCCGCGTGATCCGGGCGCCGAGCCACCGGCTGCCGAACGCCCGCAACCCCTGCGCGATCGCCGCCGGCACGTCGAACGGCCGCCCCGCCCCCGGCGTCTCGGTGTCCGGATCGAGCAGAATCACCCCGTCGACCCGGTGCGGCCGCAACCGCGCGTAGGCCTCGACGTGCAGCGCCGCCATCGAGTGCCCGATCAGGATCGCCCGCGGCACCCCGCGCAGCACCGCGTCCAGCACGGCCACCTCGCGCGCCAACGACGGCCCGCGCCGAGCCGGACCGCTCATGCCGAGCCCGGGCCGGTCGAACACGATCACCCGAACGTGTGACTGGAGCAGCCGCACCGTCCGGTCCCAGTCGAACCACGCCCCGCCGAGTCCTGAGCTGAGCACGACGACCGGCTGGTCGACACGCCCGGAGGTGGCGACATGCACCCGTCCTGCCGAAGACGGAATCATGGCGGTCATCGGGCGACCTCGGGAGTTGAAGTGGTACCGGCGTGGAAGTGGAAGGCCGCGGGCGCGATCGCGACCGTCGTGCAGGTGGCCGGCGTGTTGTCGCTGCTCCGGGTGGTCCTGCCGGAGGACACCTGGTTCACCGACGTCACCGACGCGATCGCGGGCCTGCTCGGCCTGCCGATCGACGGCAACCTCTTCATCGCCATGGTGTTCTTCGTGCTGGGCGCGGCACTGCGCAGGCACAAGCGCGCGGCGCTGTGGGCGCTGCTGCTGTTCCAGGTGGTGGGCCTGCTGGTGGTGTCGCTCATCGTGACCATCCTGCTGCTCGCACCTGAAGAAATCATGGACGAGGGCGACTCGCCGCGCTGGGGACTCGCCTGGTCGAGTCTCGGTTCCTCGGTGGTGCTCGTCGTGCTGCTGTGGGTGGTGCGGTCGGCGTTCCCCGCCCGGCTGGCCCGCGGCGCGTGGCGGCGGGCGCTGCTGTCGTTCGTGCTGGGCATGGCCGCGCTGGTGCTGGTCGGCTGGGGCCTCGCCGAGGTGTTCCCCGGCAGGCTCGTCGAACAGCCGGACAAGGTGGCGTGGGCGGCGAACCAGGCCACCGGTGAGATCGTCCGGCTGGGACGGCTGGACATCCCCGAGGGCCCGCAGTGGCTGAGCGTGATCCTGGGCTTGGGCGGCACCCTCGTCGCCGCTCGTGCGATGTACCTCTTCTTCCGCGGTGTCCGCACCCAGAACATGATCACGCCGGACCAGGAGCTGGACGTGCGCCGGCTGCTCGCGGCCGACGGTGAGCCCGACTCGCTGGGCTACTTCGCGACGCGGCGCGACAAGAGCGTGGTGTTCGCGGCTTCCGGTCGGGCGGCGCTGACGTACCGGGTGATCGGTGGCGTCACGCTGGCCTCGGCGGACCCGATCGGCGACGAGGAAGCTTGGCCCGAGGCGGTTCTGGCGTGGCTGTCCGAGGCACGCACCTACGGCTGGATGCCTGGCGTGCTGGGTGCTTCCGAACGTGGCGCGCAGGTCTACACCGATGCCGGGCTGAAGGCGCTGGAGATCGGTGACGAGGCGATCCTGGACGTCCGCGAGTTCGTGCTCGCCGGTCCGGAACGTCGCGGCCTGCGCCAGGCGGTGTCCCGTGTCGAACGGGCCGGGTACACCGCGCGAGTACGCCGCCACAGCGACATCGCGCCGGACGAGATGGCGTCCATTTTGGACTTGGCGCAGGCCTGGCGTGGTGCCGAGACCGAGCGCGGGTTCTCGATGGCGTTGGGACGTCTGGGAGATCCGAGTGACGGCCGGTGCGTGATGGTCGAGGCCTATGACGCATCCGGTGCGTTGCGCGGGCTGTTGTCGTTCGTGCCGTGGGGCCGTCGTGGTGTGTCGCTGGATCTGATGCGGCGTGACCGGTCGGCGGAGAATGGCCTGAACGAGTACATGGTGGCCCAGTTCGCGGCCGCCGCAGGACACCTGGGCGTGCAACGGATCTCGTTGAACTTCGCGATGTTCCGCGCGGTGTTCGAGGAGGGCGAGAAGATCGGCGCGGGCCCGGTGTTGCGGGCGTGGCGGCGGGTGCTGTCGCTGGCGTCGCGGTTCTTCCAGCTCGAGTCGCTCTACCGGTCGAACGCCAAGTACCTGCCGGACTGGGAGCCGCGGTTCCTCTGCTACCAGCGCTCCCGGTCGTTGCCGCAGGTCAGCATCGCCGCCGGGGTCGCGGAGGGGTTCGTGCCGTCGCTGCGGTCGTTGCGCGAGCGGGCGTTGCAGAAGACGGACGTCAGCTCCGATTTCGCCGCGCGCGTCGCCGAGATCGACGCGATTCGAGTCGAACCGAAGGCCGTGCGGCGGCCCGAGCAGGTCCGGGTGCGGATCGCGAAGGTCGAACGCCTTGTGGCCGCGGGAGTCGAGCCCTACCCGGTGGGGTTCGACCGGTCGCATCTCCTCACCGCGGCACGAGAACGCCTCGGCGAGGACGTCTCGGTCACCGGACGCGTGGTGGCGCTGCGGGAGATGGGCAAGCTGTGCTTCGCGCGGCTGCGGGACTTCAGCGGCGAGATCCAGCTGATGCTCTCCGTCGACTCGCTCGGCTCGGCGCTGGCGTCCTGGAAGTCCGACGTCGACCTGGGCGACCACGTCGGCGTGACCGGTCGGGTGATCAAGTCCGACCACGGCGAGATCTCTGTGCTGGCCACGTCGTGGGTGATGACCGCGAAGTGCCTGCACCCGTTGCCGGACAAGCGAAAGGGCTTCACCGACCCGGAGGCCCGCGTCCGCCAGCGCTACCTGGACCTCGTGGTGAACCAGGACTCGGCACACCTGCTGAAGCTGCGCAGCGACGTGATCCGCAGCGTCCGCGAGTTCCTGCACTCGCACGAGTACCTCGAAGTCGAGACGCCGATGCTGCAGGCGGTGCACGGCGGCGCGAACGCCAGGCCGTTCGTCACCCACATCAACGCCTACGACATGCGCATGTACCTGCGGATCGCGCCGGAGCTCTACCTGAAACGGCTGTGCGTGGCGGGTGTGGACCGGGTGTTCGAGCTGAACCGCAACTTCCGCAACGAGGGCGCGGACGCCACGCACAACCCCGAGTTCACGATGCTGGAGGCCTATCAGTCCTATGCGGACTACCGGGTCATGCTCGACCTGGCGCGCACGCTGATCCAGCACGCGGCGCGGACGGCGTTCGGCTCCGAGGTGGCCGCGCGCCCCGACGGCATGGTCGACATCTCGGGGGAGTGGCCGGTGGTTCCGGTCTACAGCGCGGTTTCCGCTGCTTTGGACGCGGTGGTCACCCCGGACACCTCGGTCTCGGAGCTGCGGTCGCTTCTGGCCGCGCGAGGCGTGGAGATCAACGACGACTGGGACCACGGCCAGCTCGTGCAGGAGGCCTACGACTCATTCGTGGAGTCCGCGACCGTCAGCCCCACCTTCTACATCGACTTCCCGACGTCGGTGTCGCCGCTGACCCGGCAGCACCGCGTCGATCCGCGGCTGGCGGAACGGTGGGACCTCGTGGCGTTCGGTGCGGAGATCGGCACGGCCTACTCGGAGCTCACCGACCCGTTGGAGCAGCGCCGACGGCTGGAGGCGCAGTCGTTGAAGGCTGCTTCCGGTGACGTCGAGGCGATGGAGCTGGACGAGGACTTCCTGCGTGCGCTGGAACACGGCATGCCGCCGACGGGTGGGCTCGGGATGGGTGTCGACCGGTTGCTGATGATGCTGACGGGCACGTCGATTCGGCAGAGCGTGCTGTTCCCGTTCGTCAGGCCTCAGTGATCGAGGTACGCGAGCACGGCCTGGACCCGGCGGTCACCCGCGCCGTCCTCGGAGTTCAGGCCGAGCTTGAGGAACACGTTGCCCACGTGCTTGTGCACCGCCCCCGCACTGACGACCAGCCGTTCGCCGATGGCCGCGTTCGACAACCCTTGCGCCATCAGCCCGAGCACCTCACGCTCTCGTGGTGACAACACGCTGAGCGCGTCATCCGCTTTGCGCCGCACCAACAACTGCGACACGACCTCGGGATCCAGCGCAGTGCCTCCGGAAGCCACCCGGTGCAGCGAGTCGAGGAAGTCCGCCACCTTGCCGACCCGTTCCTTCAGCAGATAGCCGACGCCGCCGTTGGTACCCGCCAACAGCTCGTGCGCGTAGCTCTGCTCGACCCACGCCGAAAGCACCAGCACGGCGAGCTTCGGATGCCGTCGCCGAGCTTCGACCGCTGCCTTCAACCCCTCGTCCGTGAACGTGGGCGGCATCCGCACGTCGACCACGGCGATGTCCGGTTCGTGCTCGGCCACGGCATCCAGGAAGTCGTCCGGGTTGGCCGTCGCGGCCAGCACGTCGAGGCCTTCGTTGCGCAGCAACAACGTCAGCCCCTCGCGGAGCAGTGCGTCGTCCTCGGCGATCACGATGCGCATGGTCACTTCCCCATTGGTAGCACGACGGTGAGCACGGTAGGGCCACCGGAAGGACTGCTCACGTCCACGGTGCCGTCCAGCGCCGCCACCCTGCCCCGAATCCCGTCCAACCCCGTCCCCTGCTTCTCGTCCGCGCCGCCCTTGCCGTCGTCGTGCACCAGGACGGTGAGCTGCCGGCCGTCCACCCCGAGGCTGACCCACGCATGTCGAGCGCCACTGTGCTTGGCCACGTTCGTCAACGCCTCGGCGACCGCGAAGTAAGCCGCCGCCTCCACCGCTGCCGGTAGTCGTCCAAGATGCTCGGCCTGCAACACACACGGCACTGGACACCGCGCTGCCAAAGCCTGGATCGCTCCGTCGAGTCCCAGGTCCTCCAGCACCGGCGGGTGGATGCTTCGGACGACGTTGCGCAGTTCCTCCAACGCCTCGCCCGCCGCATCTTGTGCGCGTAGCAACGCCTGCAGTGCGTTGTCGGGGTTCTGCTTCAGCGTCCGTTCCGCGATACCGAGCATCATCACCACGCCGACCAGCTTGTTCTGCGTGCCGTCGTGCAGGTTCCGCTCGATCCGCCGCAACTCGGCCCCGTGCGCCTGAAGCGCGGCCGCCCGAGTCGCGACGACCTCGGCCAGTCGTTGCTCCAGCGCGGCCTTCGGCGGTGCCAGCAGCCCGCGGGACCAGCGCGCGTCGAGCTCGGCCAGCCGTGGCATCAACGTCAGCACCAACAGCAACGCCGCGGCGATCGGGATGCTGAGCGAGGCCTTGGGCCACGAGTCGACCTGCAGGCCGAACGAGTTCTGGATCCCGCCGGGATATGCCCACCAGATGAGCGGCACGACGAACTGCTGCGCGAACGACCCGGCGATACTGACGGCCAGGGCGCCGAAGAACACGCCGTAGACCGCGTGCACCAGCAACCAGCGCAGCTCGCGGAAGTCGGAGACCACCTGTTGCGCGCGGTGCAGCAACGGTCCTTCGAGCGGCTTGCGGTCCACCGGCACCGGCGTGCCGGTGAAGCGGGCGATCCGGTACCTGTCGAAGTCGACCAGCCGGTAGATCACCGGCGCGACGATCGGCAGCAACGGCAGGACCACCGCGGACGTCAGCAGCACACCGATGGCGAGCCACGACAGGACCGCCGTCACGAGTCCGGTCGCCAGATAGACCACCGACGCCCAGATCTGCCTCATGCGGCCAAACGTAGCTGGCCGGGCCGGTTCCGCGCGGTGGAGCAGGCTCTACTCCGGTTCCGGCAGTCTGGGGCACTGCCGCCCGCGCGGCCTTCCCGAGATCGTGATGTCCAGTTCGGACCACTGGGGAGGAAGACATGAACGTGGTAGCAGCAGTTCTGGCCGTCGCTCTGAGCACGACGGCACCACCCGCCGATCCCGTCCGCGAGGCGGTGCACCGGATCTTCGACGAAGGCCACGCGCCGGCGGCGATGCTGACGGTCGGGGGCCGTTCGTACCGTGCGGGCGACATTCCCGCGAACGCCCACGTCCGAATCGGCAGCAACACCAAGGCGTTCGTGTCCGTGGTCGTCCTGCAGCTGGTGGCGGAAGGCAAGGTGACTCTGGACGACACGGCGGAGAAGTACGTGCCCCAGGTGCACGACGTGACCGTGCGGCAGCTGCTGCAACACACGAGCGGCCTGCCCGAGTACACCGAGAGCATCGGCCTGGACCGTCCCGACGAGGTCCGTCACCGCTACTTGCGCCCGCACGACCTGCTGGACGTGGCACTGGCTCAGCCGCGGCAGTTCCCGCCGGGCACCCAGTTCCGCTACACCAACACGAACTACGTGGTCCTGGGCCTGCTCGTGCAGCACGTGACCGGCCGCCCGATCCAGGAGCAGATCGCCACCCGCGTGATCGACCACCTGAAGCTCCGCGACACCTACTGGCCCGGCGAAGGCGAGGAGGGCCTGCGCAAGCCGTTCGTCCGAGGCGTCCACCGCGCCGACGAACGCGATCCGGGCTCACCGCTGATCGACGTGACGGAGATGGATCCGTCGTGGGCGTGGGCGGCGGGTGAGCTGGTCTCGACGACGAAGGACCTGG
>JAVXWK010000432.1:0-17320 GCA_032230575.1 Pseudonocardiales bacterium
GTCCCGGTCTGGGCACTCGCGGTGCCCAGACCGGAAACGACAGTGCCGAGCACGAGCGCACTCGTGAGCACTGCACGCGTGAATGCAGAGGATGACGTCACGCGTGCAGCCCATCACTGACGGTGCAGCGTTTGTACCCGTCGAACGGAGGGTTGTGGCCCTAGACGGCTTGGGCAAGTGAGACGGCGAAGCGGCCCTCCGAGTCGGTCCACCAGCGGTGCAAGGAAAAGCCGCCGTCTTCCAGCTCCCGGCGCACGCCTTCCTCGCGGAACTTGGCCGACACCTCGGTCCGCAGTTCTTCACCTTCGCGGAACTCAACGGTCAACCCGAGCTCCGCGAGCGTCACTCGCATGGCCCGCTTGGCGCGCAGGCGCATCTCTATCCATTCCCGCTCGGCGTTCCACAACGCCACGTGCTCGAACGCGTCGACGTCGAAGTCGCCGCCCACCTCACGATTCAAGACGTTCAACACATTTCGGTTGAACTCGGCCGTGACGCCCTGCGCGTCGTCATACGCCCGAACCAAGGTGGCGGGGTCCTTCACCAGGTCCGTCCCGAGCAGCAGCCACTCCCCCGGCTGCAGCACGTCACGAACCGTGCGGAAGAACTTCTCGCGCTCCTCCGGAATCAGGTTGCCGATCGTTCCGCCCAGAAACGCCACCACGCGCGGCGACTCACCGGGGAGCAACGACAGGTGCTGTGTGAAGTCGCCGACCACGCCGTGCACGCGCAGTCCCGGGTAGTCCGCCATGATCGCGTGCGCCGCTTCGGTCAACGCCGACACCGAGACGTCCTGCGGCACGAACTCCTGCAACGTGCCGTGCTCGCGCAGCGCGCTCAGCAGCAGCCGCGTCTTCTCCGACGAGCCGGAACCCAGCTCCACCAACGCGTGCGCGCCGGTCGTCGCCGCGATCTCGCTCGCCCGATCGGCGAGCACCTCGCGTTCGGCGCGCGTCGGGTAGTACTCGGGCAGCCGCGTGATGTCCTCGAACAGCTCGCTGCCCACAGCGTCGTAGAACCATTTCGGCGACACCCACTTCGGGTCCGCTGTCAGCCCCGCGCGCACGTCGGCACGAAGCGCGTGTGCGGCGTCCTCCGGTTTGAGATGAACGTCCAGCACCGGCTCGGTCATATCGGGTGAACCTCCACAGTGGATGGATCCGCGGTGACCACGTGCCGGTCGGGGATCTCCCGCCAGCCAGGGTCGTCGTCGAGCTTCTCGGACGCGATCGTCACGCCCTGTGCCTTCTGCAGCACCCACAGGGCGTGTGTCCACGTTGTCCCTGCGAGTATTTTTCCGTTGTTCAGCAAGAAGTTCAGGCGCGACTTCGGTGCCGCGTCCGCTACCTCCCGCACGAGTTCAACAAGCGTTTGGGCCGGGTTCTTCCCGGTCTCCAGCCTGCGTCTGAGGACCGTCCACAACAGCGCGGAGTCGGTCGGTGCGTCCATCGTGAGCAAGTCGGTGACGTCCAAGGTCTTCGCAAGCCCGGCCACAGTCCCAGGCCAGCCGTCGACCCGCCCGTTGTGGCTGAACAACCACGTGCCGTCGGTGAACGGCGCGCACGCCGCGTCCGACACCGGCATACCGACAGTGGCCGAACGCACCGCCGCGAGGAAAGCAGTCGAGTGCGCTTGGGCCAGCTGACGCAGGTTCGGGTCGCTCCACAACGTGCCGGCGCGCCGGTACCGGACCGGGCCGGGGAACCAGCCGACACCGTAGCCGTCGACGTTCACGGTTCCGCCGGCCCGCATGTCGGCAGGCGCGTACGACTGGTGCTCCAGCGAATGCGGTGCGTCGTAGAGCACGCCGGCCAAGGGCACGGCGGTGCCCAGGTAAGCCACATGGCGGCACATCGGGCTAGGCGTCCCTGGCGCAGCGGAAGCCGGCGAAGATCTGCCGTCTGATCGGGTAGTCCCAGTTGCGGAACGTCGAGCGGATCGCGGACTTGTCGGTGCCGAACGAGCCGCCGCGCAGCACCTTGTAGTCCGGTCCGAAGAAGACCTGCGAGTACTCGGCGTACGGGAAGACCTCGAACCCCGGATAGGGCAGGAAGTCCGACGAGGTCCACTCCCAGACGTCACCGATCAGCTGGTGCACGCCACTCGCGGACGCACCCGCCGGATACGCGCCGACCGGTGCCGGGCGCAGGTGGCGCTGGTTGAGGTTCGCGTGCTGCTCGGTCGGATCCTCGTCACCCCAGGGATAACGCCTCGTGCTCCGCGTTTCGGCGTCGAAGCGGGCCGCCTTCTCCCACTCGGGTTCGGTCGGGAGCCGCTTGCCCACCCACGTCGCGTATGCCTGGGCCTCGTGGAAGCACACGTGCACAACGGGTTCGTCCGGCACGATCGGCTCGGTCACGCCGAACGCCGTGCGGACGAACGAGTTCCCCTCGCGCTGCCAGAAGCGCGGGGCCACCAGCTTGGCCGTGGTGCGGTGGTCCCAGCCCACTTCCGTCCACAAACGACGGTCGTCGTAGCCACCCGCCAGCACGAACTGGGCGTACTCGGCGTTCGTGACCGGGGTGGTGTCGATGAAGAACGAGTCGACGTGGACGGCGTGCGCGGGACGTTCGTTGTCGAGCGCCCACGGTTCGTCCGATGTGCCCATTTCGAACGGTCCGCCCGGGATGAACGCTTCCGTTGCGGGAACCAGGTTTCCCGAAGGCGGGAGTGGCGCGTGCAGAACGGGTTCGCCGGTGCGCAGCTGATGCGTGGCGAGCATCGTCTCGTCGTGCTGCTGCTCGTGCTGCACGATCATGCCGAACGCGAAGGCGTTCTCGACGAGCTTGCGGCCCTCCAGCGGGACCTTCTCCAGCACGTCGAACACCTTGCCGCGCACGTCCCCGACGTACTGCCGAGCCTCGCGAGGGTTGAGCAGCGGTAACTCGGGCCGGACGCTGCGGGAGAACTTGAACGCGTCGTAGTACTCGTCGATGTCGCTCCTGACCGGTTCGCGACCGCCGACGTCACGAACGAGCCAGAGCTCTTCCTGGTTGCCGATGTGCGCCAGGTCCCAGACCAGCGGCGACATCAGCTTCGAGTGCTGCCGGACGAGATCGTGCTCGTCGACGGCATCGGTCAAGGCGGTGGAACGCGCGCGCGAACGCAACAGTTCCTCCGCCACCTGCTCGCGGAGTTCTTCGGTCACAGCTTCCCCTCAAGCTCCCGGCTGATGACGCCGATCTGATCGTGAGAGAGTCCGGTGCGGGGCAACGCCTCGATGCCAAGGGCCACAACGTCTCGAGCCGCTCTGGCAATGCGCGCGTCCGCCATCCCGTGCCGCGCGGCCACCAGCCACCGCCCGGCCGCCCGTTCCGTCGCCGCCAGCACACCGTCCACAACGGACGGGTCGCTGAACAGCGCGACGAGCAGCGCACTCGGCGCGATCCACCCGCCGGGCGCGGGTGTGTCGAGGTATCTGATCTCGATGTACCCGCGCGGCCTGACCGGCGGGAACATCGTCGTCATGTGGTAGTCCAGGTCGTCGCTGGTGGGGCTGCGGTCGAGCGCCCCTTCGACCCAGTCGGCGAACGTGAACCTGCGCGGCGGAATCCAACTGGGACTCGGCCCGCGCACGACGATCACCGGCGTGTCGACGACTCGCTTCGCATAAGCCTGTGCCGGATCGGCGCACACAGCACTGGGTCTGGTGCGCACGGGATCCGTGCCGTAGAGCGTCCGCATGCGCGCCGACGCCCAGTCCTGGTGCATGCCACCGATGCTCGGCGAGTTCGCGAACATCGCGATCAGCACAGGTCCGAGCTGGTGCACGGCGGCCCACCGGTCCCGCAGGTGCTTCTCCTCGCCGAAGTCGAGGCACACCTGCAGCCCGGCCGTGTTGCACATCATGGCGATGCCGTCGGCGCCGACGTCGTTGAACGCGTGCTCCATCGCCGCGTATCTGGGCACCTGCAGCACGCGCGTGGGATGTCTGTGCAGGTCAGCGCCTCGGTCTCCGAGCACGAGACCGTGGTCCGCCAACATCGCGGTGAGATGGGAGATGTCCTGGGCGACCGTGTCGAAGAGGTCCGGGAGGCTGGTGCAGGGAGGGGTGGAGATCTCGACCTGCCCGCCCGGTTCGACGGTCAACGGGGTGCCGCTCGGCAGCGGCCTCTGGGGGCTGTCCGGAACCAGCGTGGGCGGCGCGTGCTCTCCGAGAGCCGCGGCCAACCTGGCCCTGTCTAGCTTCTGACCTGGATCTTCCGCGTGATGCACGGTCCATTCGAGCTCCACGCCGAACAACCGCGGTGGCCCGTGCTTGAAACAGACCGAGGCCACGTAAGCCTCGGCCTCGGCGCGGTCGGCGAATCTCACCGGCGCCGGTTCGTTACGCAACGCAGTCACGCTGCCACACTCCCCGTGATCGAATGGCGCACTCGACGCTACACGCGGGGTCTGACAGTTGCACGCCCTCGCACAACCGCAAATCCTTACGGATCAACGACGTGGCTTGCGCGCACGCGTACGCGCAAGGGGAATGTGACGCACCTTCCTTGGAAAATCTCCAACTCTTACGGTGACCGTATGACGACGTGGCGCTTACGAGCCCAAGGCCTCGCCGGAGCAGTAGCAGCGGAGGGTGTCTTACGCACTGCCGCGTGGCGTGAGGCCCTTGAAGCGATCCCGCGGCACGAGTTCGTGCCGGCTTTCTACGACCAGCGGCCGGACGGCACGTGGGCGCGGACGACCTCGGCGGACGAGGGCTGGCTCGCGGGCGTGTACCGCAACGGGCCGCTCGTCGTCGACCCCGTCACGCTGGCCTGTTCAGCCAAGCCCGGCCTCCTGGTGCGGATGCTCGAAGCGCTCGACGTGCGGGACGGGCACCGGGTGCTGACGAGCGGCTGCGACTACCTGGCCGCGTTGCTGACCCACCGGCTCGGCCCGGATCAGGTGTTCACGTCCGGAGCAGAGGAGCACGGACCGTTCGACCGGATCATCGCGCTCGAAGAGCGGTTCCGGCGCCGAGGCGGTCCGATTCGCGAACCGGACCGCCTCGGCCCCTGAACTAGGGCTTGGCCGTCGAGAAGCCGGCCAGCTTCGCCTGACACACCGCGGCCTTCTTGGCCGCGGCCTCCACGTCAGCCACCTTCGAGTTCTTGTTCAGGCCCGGCAGCTTGGCCACCTTCACCGCGTACAGCGTGAACTCGTACTTGTGCTTGTTGCGCGGGCACGGGCCGAAGAACTGCTCCGACACCGACGCGTTGCCCATCGCCTTCTGGTGCGCGCCCTTCAGTTCGGGCTCCACGACGTCGTAGCCCTTCTTCAGACCCTCGGGCAGACCCGCGGCAGTGGCCGGGATGTCCCAGGCCGCCCAGTGCTTGCCGCCGTTCGACGTGTCGATGAAGACCAGGGCGTAGGAGGCGGCCTTCACGTCGCCACCGGTCCACGCGAGAGGCGGCGAGATGTCGTTGCCCGCACCGTGGTCGCCGGCGCACGAGTACTTGTCCGGGATGTTGCCGTTGTTCTTGTAGGCCGTGCTGGTCAGCGCCAGTGGAGCGGGAACGGCAAGAGCCGGGGCCGCCACGGCGAATGCAACCAATGAGAGCGCGGCCACGAAGAATTTACGCACGAAAGAACCTCCAGTTGAACGGGCGGCGGAGGTTTCTGACAACAGACATATGACCACATATAGGTGACCGATGCAATACGGCGAGTGAGCATCCGTGTACTACTCTCCGCGATGAGTTCGCGTATCCGCCGCGTGAGCCGCAGCTTTTGAGACGCGTTCACAAGGGAGAACAATGCGGAAATTCCGGATCGGACTCGCCGCGGCAGTTGTGCTAATGGGGCTGAGCACGCCCGCGCAAGCCGCTGAGGACACCTACGTCGTGGTCCTGCGGGAGCACATCCTCACCGCGAACGTCACATCTCAATACGACGTGAACGTGCGTCACACATATTCATCGGCGCTGAACGGATTCTCCGCGACGATGACCGCGCGGAAAGCCGCGGACCTCGCCGAGGACCCCAACGTCACACGAGTTCAGCGCAACAAGGTCCACACCATCAGCGACGCGCAGAACAACCCGCAGGCCTGGGGGCTGGACCGCATCGACCAGCGCAACCTGCCGTTCGACCAGACCTACTACTACGCGACGGACGCCGCCAACGTGCACGCGTACATCGTCGACACCGGCATCCGCGCGACGCACCAGCAGTTCGAGGGCCGGGTCGAGGAAGGCTTCGACGCCATCGACAACGACACCAACCCGGACGACTGCCACGGCCACGGCACGCACGTCTCGGGCACGGTGGGCGGCAAGGACTACGGCGTCGCCAAGAAGGTCACGCTGCACGGCGTCCGCGTGCTCGACTGCAAGGGATCCGGCACCACCGAGCAGGTCGTCGCGGGCATCGACTGGGTGACCAAGAACGCGATCAAACCCGCCGTGGCCAACATGTCGCTGGGCGGCGACAAGGACGACGTCCTCGACGCGGCACTGAAGAAGTCCATCGAGTCCGGCGTCACGTACGCGGTCGCGGCGGGCAACGACAACAGCGACGCGTGCGACCAGTCCCCCGCGCGGGAGCCGAGTGCGATCACGGTCGGTGCGACGCAACGGGATGACGGCCGCGCGTACTTCTCGAACTACGGCACGTGCCTCGACGTCTTCGCGCCCGGCCTGGGAATCCTGAGCAGCTGGAAGAGCGACGACACGGCCACGCTCACCGCGTCCGGCACGAGCATGGCCTCGCCGCACGTCGCCGGAGCCGCCGCGCTCTACCTCGCCAAGAACCCCGCGGCGACCCCGCAACAGGTCCGCGACGCACTCGTGAACACAGCCACCCCGGACAAGATCACGAACCCAGGACCCGACTCCCCCAACAAGCTGCTGTTCACCAACCACGGCATCACCCCGCCACCGCCCACCCCCGGCTGCGGCCGCAAGTCCAACGAGAACGACGTCGAGATCCCGGACGCGGGCGAGCCGATCAGCACGGTGATCCGGTTCGCGGGATGCGCGGGCAAAGCGCCCAAGAACACCAAGGTCGAAGTGACCATCAGGCACAGCGCGCAGGGCGACCTCAAGGTCGACCTGGTCGGCCCGTCCGGCAAGGTCTACCCGCTCAAGGCCAACGGCACCGGCACCACGCTCAAGCCCGTCTACACCGTCAACCTGACCAGCGAGACGAAGACCGGCGACTGGTACCTCGTGGTCCGCGACCGTTCAGAAGGTGACACCGGCACCCTCGAATCCTGGGCCATCACCCTGCCCAGGAAGTGACGAAAAGGGCGGGGCCCCGCAGGAGGCCCCGCCCTCGTTCAGCTAAGAAATCACGTCGAAGCGTTCGACCGCCCGCGCAGCACGGTGTTGGCCGTGGACGCGTTCTTGATGGCCGTTTCGATCTGAGCCATCGTCGACGACGAAGTGATTCCCGGAATCGTGTTGGTGTTCAACGCGTACAAAGTGAACGTGTACGGGTTGGTGGAGCCACCGGGACAAGGCCCGAAGAACTTCTGCGAATTCGCACCCGAGCCCATGGCCTTCTGCTTGGCGCCACCCTGCCCGGGAACGGTGAAGCCCGCTCCGAGATTCTCCGGCAGCGATGAAGCGGTAGCCGGAATGTCCCAGATCGCCCAGTGCAGCTTGTTGCCGTTGTTCGCCCGGTCGGCGAAAACAATGGCGTATCCAGCGGCACCCGTGGAAGCACCCCACGCGAGCGGCGGTGACGGATCCTGACCAGCCACACCGTCACCGGCACATGTGTACTTGGCCGGAATCATCGCGTCGTCCGCGAACGCCGTGGACGACAGCTTGAAGCCACCGGGCGGGTTGCCGCCCGAGTACTGGATGTCGATCAGCAGCACGCGGTCGTTGTTCGCCGTGCCGTCCTTGTCCGTGGACGTCGTCAGCCAGATGTCGCCGTCGTGGTCGACCTCGACCGTGCGCAGACGGTTGTAGGTGCTCTGGAAGTACACCTTCTGGTCGACGAGCGTGTCACCGTCGATCCGCATCCGGTAGACGCGCTGACCCACCGTGGTGGCCACGAACACGTGGTCGTTGATGATCGTCAGACCGGAAGGGGAAGCCTGCGACGTCGACCAGGTCTTCTTCGGCGCGATGGTGCCGGAGCAGCTGCCCTGGGTGCCCTCGCACTGCGGCCAGCCGTAGTTGCCGCCCTTGACGATCAGGTTGACCTCGTCCTGCGACGAGTCACCGAACTCGGCCTCCCACAGCCGGCCCTTCGAGTCGAAGTCGAGGCCCTGCGGGTTGCGGTGCCCCTTCGACCAGACGGCGTTGCCGAACGGGTTGTCCGACGGGATCGAGCCATCGAGGTTGATGCGCAGGATCTTGCCGTTGAGGGAGTTGTTGTTCTGCGGGTTGTTGTCCGGGTTCTGCGCGTCGCCGACGGACACGTACAGCTTGCCGTCGACCGGGCCGTAACGCAGGCGACCGCCGTTGTGGTAGCGGTTCTTCGCCAAGCCCTGCAACAGGATCGTGTACGTGTTCTGGACCAGCGCGCCGTTCTCGTACTTGATCCGGATGACGCGGTTGCCCTCGGACGCCGTGTGGTAGACGTACAGCCAGTGGTCGGTCGCGAACGACGGCGAGACCTCGAGGCCGAGCAGGCCGCCCTCACCGTTCGTGCCGACGGCCTGGCTGATCTTGCCCGCCAGCGTCTTCGTGCCGCTCTTGGTCAGCCGGTAGATGTTGAACGTGTTGCGCTCGCTGAACAACGCGGAGCCGTCCGGCAGGAACACCACGCCCCACGCCACGTCGACACCGGACGCGATCGTGGACACCGCACCGGGATCAGGCGTACCCGTGGGCCCGCCGGCGGCCGGAGTCGCCTTGATCTCGTTGGACAGCCCGGACTGGTTGTTCTTCGCGTCCTTGGCCAGCACGCGGAACGCGTACTCGGTGCCCGTGGTCAGACCGGCCACCGTCGCCGAGGTCGCGTTGCCGTCAGCGCTCTGCCGGACCGAGCCGTTGACGTAGATGTCGTAGCCGGTGACGCCGATGTTGTCCGTTGAGGCGTTCCAAGCCAGGTCGACGGAGGTCGCCGTCTTACCCGTCGAACGCAGGTTGCCGGGAACCGAGGGTGCCTCGTTGTCCGGCGGCGCGGGCTGGGTGCGCCCGAGGACGTTGTTGGACGCCTGGGAGACGTTGTTGGCGGCGTCCTTCGCGAACACGGTCCAGTCGTAGTCCGTGTCGGGCTGCAGGCCGGTGGCGGTCGCCTCGAGCACGTTGCCGACGCTCTTGACGTGCTGGCCGTGCTGGTAGATCTCGTAGCCCGTGACACCGATGTTGTCCGTGGCCGCTTCCCACTTCAGCGAGACAGTGGTCGACGTCGACGAGACGAACTGCAGGTTCTTCGGCGGCGACGGCGGTTCGTTGTCCACCGGGCCGAGCCGGACAGCGGAGATCTTGTCCGCGTTCGGGCCGCCGTTCGCGGTCGTGGCAGTGGCGCGGATCTTGTTGGCTCCGGCCTTCAGCACGACCTTCGCCGTACGCGTCTGCCACGTCGTCCACACGCCGGTGCTGGGGAACGACACGGTCTGCGCGCCGGCACCGTCCACCGTCACCGAGACCGGGCGGTCGACCGTCGTCCCGTTGGCGTACCGGAACGTCAGCTCGTGCTCGCCGGCCTGGTCAGCGGTGATCGTGTACTCGACGTACGAGCCAACGACGTTGTCGTAGTTGACGAATCCGGTGCCGGAGTACCCGGCGTGGTTCGACTCGACGACGCCCTGGCCGATGGTCGCGTTCTCCGCTTCCTGCTCGAGAGCGGGAACGGCGTCGGTCTCCTCGACCTCGACGTAGTCCAGGTTCGGACCGCCCGTGGCACCGGTGGCCGTGAGCTTGATCTGGTTGGAGCCCGCGTTCAGGGACACGGTGTTGTCGACCGACGTCCACCCGGTCCACGTGCCGGTGCTCGCGAACGCGCGCTCGTCGACCGCGAGGCCGCCGTTGACGCTCACGTCGACCGGACGGTTGTCCGCGGTTCCGTTGGCGTAGCGGAAGACCAGCTTCGCCTGCCCCGCTTTCGACGCGTTCACGGTGAACTCGACCGAGCTCCCCGCGACGTTGTCGAAGTTGACGAAGCCGCTGCCCGAGAACCCGGCCCAGTTGGACTCGACGACGCCTTGCGAGATCGTCGCGCTCTCTGCTTCGTACCTGGCGGGCGCCGCGTAGGCGCTCTCAGATACCGACATCACTGCGATGGTTGTCGCGAACGCAACACCCATCGTGCCGAGCGCGCGTAACGCTCGACCTCTACTCGGTGCCACTGTTGTGCCTCCCACAAGACGGGTAGGGGGATCACTCTTAGCGGCGGCGGAATTCACTTATTGAATAGAAAGTTTCCTGTCTGTCGCGCAGATCACACCATCGCATGACAACCCCTGTCAATCCCTGGCTCGAAGTGCGGGAAAGCGCTTACCGAGGCCGTGCCGCGGTCCGTTACAGGTCCCGGTTCTGGGCCAGTGCGGCGATGAGATCGGTGACCGTCCGGCTCACGAGCAGATCGACCAGATGGACGCCTGTGGACTCACGCCGCTGCCACCCGAGGCGCTCCGCGAGCGCCGACAGCTTGACGATCTCCTGCGTCTCCATGGCGGAGCAGACTATTGGGGGGAGCGCGCACGTCGGCGCAGGCCCGGCCGATGATCCACACGAAAGGGATCATGGCTGAAGATCACCCGTGAAGATCACACAGTTGGGCGTGTCCAATCCGTACGTACGGATTGGATTTCCCACCCCTGCCCTGCGACCATCTACGGGTGCCCAGGGTCAGCCAGGACCACCTAGACGCCCGCCGCCGTCAGATCCTCGACGGTGCGCGTGCCTGCTTCGCGCGCCACGGCTACGAGGGTGCCACGGTACGCCGTCTCGAGGAGGCGACGGGACTCTCCCGCGGTGCGATCTTCCACCACTTCCGCGACAAGGAGTCGCTCTTCCTCGCTCTCGCCGAGGACGACGCGCTGCGAATGGCCGACGTGGTGGCCGAACAAGGCCTCGTCCAGGTCATGCGCGACCTTCTCGACGAACCGGAGAAACGCGACGAAGAGCACGCGGCGGACTGGCTCGGCACCCGCCTGGAAGTCTCCCGCAGGCTCCGCACCGACCCTGATTTCCGGGCGCGCTGGGCAGAGCGCAGTGAACAGCTCACCGCCGCGACCCGCCAACGCCTCATCCGGCAGCGCGAAGCCGGCAACCTGCGCGACGACGTCGACGTCACCGTCCTGACGAGCTTCCTGGAGCTGGTCCTCGAAGGCCTGGTCTCGCACCTGGCGATGGGCCTGCCAGCGGACGACATGGAACCGGTGCTCGACCTCGTCGAAGAAACCGTGCGCCGGCACCGCCGGAGCTCTTGAAGCTTCTTCACGTAAGCCGCAGGGTGGACGCATGTCCACGCTGAAGACCGCCGCCCAGTTCTTCGCAGTGCGCACACTCCTGCGCGGCTATGCGCTCATCGGTGACCCGTACGCCAAGGTGATCACGTCGCCGCCGAACACCGACCCGTACCCGATGTACGAGAACGTGCGCGCCAAGGGCGACATGGTCCGCAGCAGGATGGGCGCGTACGTCACGACGTCCCGCGAGATCTGCGACTCGGTGCTGCGCGACAGCCGGTTCCTCACGATGACGTTCGACGAGGCGTCGATGGTGCCGATCACGCTCGTCAAGGACGGCGAGAAGATCGTCAACCCGGTGCAGGACTCGTTCCTGATGATGAACCCGCCGAACCACACCCGGCTGCGCAAACTCGTCCAGCTGTTCTTCACGCCGCGTGCTCTCAAAGACCGCACCGAGTCGATCCAGAAGATCGTCGCGAAGTACCTCGACGGGCTGGACGGACACTTCGACGTCGTCACGGAGTTCGCCTCCCAGGTGCCCATGCAGGTCATCGCGGACCTGCTCGGTGTCCCTGACGACGACAAGCCGACCTTTGCCCGTTGGGGCAGCGCGCTCGCGGAGACGCTCGACGGCGTGTGGTCGCACAAGCAGCTGAAGAACCTGCACGACACGATCATCGAGTACAACGACTTCATCGACGGCCTGATGGACGAGCGCCGCCGCAACCCGCAGGACGACATCGTCAGCCACCTGCTCACCCGGCACGCGGACCTCAGCCGCGAGGATCTCGTTGCCACCACTGGGTTGTTGCTGTTCGCCGGGTTCGAGACGACGGTCAACCTGATCGGCAACGGCGTGCTGAAAGCGTTCGAGAACCCGCACACGGTCGCGCCGCTCGCGCAGAGTCCCGAGTACGCCGAGGGGTTCGTCGAGGAGGTGCTGCGGCTCGACCCGCCCGTCCAGTACACGTTGCGGTGGCCCAGCGAACGTCTCGAACTGGCGGGAGTGAGCCTCCCCAAGGGCATGCCCGTGATGTTGATGCTCGCGGCGGCCAACCGGGACCCGCGCGTTTTCTCCGACCCGCTGAAGTTCGACCCGACGCGGTCCAACGCGCGCGAGCACCTCGCGTTCAGCGCGGGCATCCACTACTGCATCGGCGCGGGGCTCAGCCGCATCGAGGGCGCCATCGCGTTGCACGAGCTGTTCAAGCGGTTCCCGAACCTCGCGCCGGACGGTCCGGTGTCGCGCAGGCGGTCGAAGCTCATCCGCGGCGCGTTGCGACTTCCGGTGCGGGCGAACGAAACCAAACGGTCACTGGCGGTGAACTAGAGCTGACGTGGGGCGAAATTCGTCGCAGCACGTGCTCGACTTCACCCGGCTGGAGCAATGTTCGTGCCCCAATGACACATCTCCGTAGTGCATCCTTGAAGGCAGAGAGGGAGACCCGCCGCACCGCCGCCGCGACGGGCCTCCCTCTCGCCTTCTTCTTGATGAGGGGAGCTTTCTTAAACCTGAGGTTTATGAAAGCTCCCCTCATCAATCACTCGACGCCTGACATGAGCTTCCGGATCGCCGGAGCCGCCACCGCGAGCGCGACACCGAGCACGACCGCCGCGCCGCCCAGCGTGAAGAAGTACGCCGACGGGCTCGTCGTGTAGAACTTCACGAGCTGCGCGGCCACACCGGTACCGGCCGACACCGCGAGGAACCACAGGCTCATCGTCTGCGACGCGAACGCCTTGGGCGCCAGCTTCGTCGTGACGGACAGGCCGACCGGCGAGAGCATGAGCTCACCGCACGTCATGATCAGGAACATCACGACCAGCCACAGCGGCGTCACCTTGCCGTCGGCCGCCGAGTTGCTCGCGAAGTACATGAGCACGAACGACAGACCGACGAGCACCAGCGCACCGGCGAACTTGCGCGGCGTGGACGGCGCGCGGTCGGCGAGCTTCAGCCACAGCCACGCGAACACCGGCGCCAACGCGATGATCATGATCGGGTTGATCGACTGGAACCACGCGACCGGGAACTCCCAGCCGAACACGTGGTTGTCGACGTGCGAGTCCGCGAACTCCGCGATGACCGACGCGCTCTGCTCGAAGATCAGCCAGAACATGGCCGCCGCGATGAACAGCGGGATGTACGCGACGACGCGCGGCTTCTCCACCGGCAGCGTCTTCTTGCTGCGCAGCATCACGGTGAAGTACGTGATCGGCAGGACGATCGACATGATGCTGATCATCAGGATGACGCCCTCGACGCCACCGAGCAGGTACGACACCACGCCCAGCGCGCCGATCACGACGACGATCCCGGCGATGAGGCCGTAGACACGACCCTTTTCGGCGGAGGGCAACGGGTTCGGCGCCACGGCGGCCGACCCGCGCAGGTTCTTGCGGCCGATGCGGTACTGGATCAGGCCGAGCGCCATGCCGACCGCGGCGACCGCGAAGCCGGCGTGGAAGCCGACGCCGTCCGCGAGCGCGCCGGTGATCAACGGCGAGACGAAGCCGCCGATGTTGATCGCCATGTAGAAGACCGTGAAGCCGGCGTCGCGACGCGTGTCGTGCTGGGCGTAGAGGCCGCCGACGACCGTCGAGATGTTCGGCTTGAGCAGGCCGGTGCCGAGGACGATGAAGATCAGGCCCAGGTACACGCCCACGATGCCGATGGGCAGCGCCAGGCAGATGTGGCCGAACATGATCAGCACGCCGCCGTAGAACGTGGCGCGCTGGCCACCGAACACGCGGTCGGCGAGCCACCCGCCGGCGACACCGGACATGTAGACCGCGGTGCCGTAGATGGCGACGACCGACAGGGCCAGCGCCTTGTCGACGCCCAGACCGCCTTCGGCAACGGCCGTCCACAGGTAGAGGCCGAGGATGGCCTTCATGCCGTAGAAGGAGAACCGTTCCCACAGTTCGGTGAAGAAGAGCGTGGACAGGCCCCGGGGGTGCCCGAAGAAACCTTTGTCCTGCTCGGAGATGCTGGCGCTAGGGGCGCTCACGGCCATCGTCCTCTCGTGTCAACGATGTCACGGCGGATCGGTGCACATTACGCCGAACGCTCGTACGGTTAGAAACCGGGGTTGCGTCCGAGTGGGTCAACTCTCATGCCGGGGTGCGCGATTGAGCGGGATTTGATGCACTGCTGGGATGGACTTGATCCAGGCGCACGGACTGGCCATGACGGAGTTCGACCGACGGGTGCGGGCGATCGCACCGGAACAGTGGGTGCTCGGCACGCCCTGCCGGGAGTGGTCCGTCAGAGACCTCGTCGGACACCTGGTCTACGAGCAGCTCTGGGCTCCCGAGTTGCTCGCCGGGTGCACCGTCGAACAGGTCGGGGACAGGTTCGACCACGACAATCTGGGCGACGACCCGCTCGTGTCCTGGGTCGTGGCGGCCGCGGCGGCGCGCGAGGCGTGGCTGGAGCCGGATGCGTTGTCCAAATCCGTGAGCGTGTCGTCCGGGACGATCGACGCCGAGGAGTACTGCTGGCAGATGACCACGGACCTCGCCGTGCACGCGTGGGATCTGGCGCGCTCGATCGGTGCGGACGAGCGGCTCGACCCGGACCTTGCCTCAACGGTCCTGGCGTACGTGAAGCGAAACATCGAGGATTGGGGCGAAACTTCGATGTTCGACTCACCAGTACCGGTCGCGCCGGACGCAGATGACCAAACGCGACTAATAGGACTGCTGGGACGTAAGCCCTAGCCCCTTGACGCCTGTTGCTTAAGTTGCGCAAAGTAGTGCCACCGCCGCTTTCAGTCAGGAAAGTTACCTGTCGAAAGAGGTGGCAATGCGCAAGCTCGCCCCAGGGCTTTTCGCCGTGTCCGCACTCGTGGCCTCCGTCCTGGCATCCCCTGCCGCCCAGGCCGCCGGTCCCAGCGCGTCGCAGCTGCTGGCCAAGCTCTCGTCCTGTTCGCAGATCTCCAGTGGCAAGTACCGCAGCGACACCGAGACGGCCGCGAACATCCCGGTCTGCGGCAAGAACGGCGCCGTTTGGTACAAGGCCGACCTCGACGTCGACTGCGACGGCCAGGTCACGTCGAAGTGCAACAAGAACACCGATCCGTGGTTCCAACCGGACACCGCCTTCCACGACTCGAAGGGCAAGCCGCTGGTCGCGGACAAGCTCCCGTACGTGGTGGTGCCGTCCGCGAGCGGCACGTGGGACTACCGCAAGTTCGGCATCCAGGGCGGTGGCGTCGTGGCCGTCATCTACAACAACAAGGTCGAGTACGCCGTTGTCGGCGACACGGGCCCGACGAACATCATCGGTGAGGCTTCCTACGCCACCGCGGTGAACCTGGGCATCAACCCGAACCCGGAGAACGGCGGGACCGACGGCCCGGTGCACTACATCTACTTCAAGAACTCGAAGGTGTCCCCGATCGAGGACCACGGGAAGGCCACGTCCCAGGGCGAGGCTCTGGCCCAGAAGTTCCTCAACGAGAACTGAGCTGTCGTGAGCTGAGTACTTGAAGCGCCCCGTCCCGCATCCCCCTCTGCCTCCTGCGAGGCGGGACGCTCCTCCCCCGATGCGACCTTCCGGATCCCCCCGGACCGGTTGGCCGCAGGTGCCTTTCTACAGGCAGATCGTTGTCCGGTGTCGGAGCGGTTTGATCGGACAACGTGCTCCGGACAACGTTTTGGTCTCCGCACAGCGCCAGCCCCGGCGCCGGATGCGCCGGGGCTGGCGGGTGCCGGACGGATCAGCCGACGTGTGATCGACGTCCGCACCGGTGGTTGGTCGTGGGTGGACCGCTTGAGAACACTGCCAGCCTCGCGTGACCGGCCTCTGAACGTCAGATGACCTTCTGCTCCAGAGTGACGCACCTGATACCGACGGCGTCCTCGTGTTCACGGGTCCGGACAAATCCGGCGCTTTCGTAGAACCCCAGGTTCCCGTCGCTCTCCGCCCCGGTGAAGAGCCAGACGACTCTTACCTCCTCGGGCGCGAGTGTGCTGATGCCTTCGAGCAGCCGCCTGCCGACA
Source organism: Pseudonocardiales bacterium (assembly GCA_032230575.1). Lineage (GTDB taxonomy): Bacteria > Actinomycetota > Actinomycetes > Mycobacteriales > Pseudonocardiaceae > Lentzea. The sequence goes on from JAVXWK010000432.1 coordinate 16,310, forward strand.
CCTGCGCCCTGGATGTCCGGCGCGACCGACAGCCGGGCGATCTCCATGCGGTCCTGGTCGATCCTGCTGCGCACCGAGCCGATCAGCCGCTGCCCGTCGAACGCTCCGAGCGCGGGCGTGCCGTCCTTGAGGTGCCTGGTGATCTCGTCGAGGGTTTCCACGAGGGGTGGCAGGTCCCACGCCCCGTATCTCCTGGCCTCTTCCAGGTACGCGGCGCGCTGAACCGTGAGGATCTGACCGGCGTGCTCTGGTGTCATCGGTCCGATGTGGACGTTCACGGCCCGGTGACCCCCGGCGTCCAGCTCTCCGGCAGCCCGCTCTCGGTGAGGATCATCTGATGCTCGTGGAACCCGGCCGGCGCGTCGGGCTGCCACGGCCACTGTCCCTGCGGCGTCGGCACGATGAGCTGGATCGCCGCGAACTCCGACCCGTCGTAGAGCAGGTACGCACTCCCGAAGAACTCCGGGTAGAACCCCTTGTAGACCCGCTCGACCGTGACCGGCACCCCGTCGAAGAAGTTGTGGTAGAGCTTCCCCGGCACGAACCGCTCACCATTGCTGGCCCGCACCACGTACATGTTGATCAGGTTCTCGCCCATCCCCTGCGGCAGCCCGATCACGACGGCCTCCGCGACGCCGAACCGCCGCCACGCCCCCACCGAGAACACGTACCCCGGGCCCTCGGCGTCGGGATTCACGACGATGTTGGTGTGGCCGTGCCGGTCGGCGGCGGAGAGCAGCCGGGCACGCAGTTCGATGTCCTCGTCGGAAAGCACGGGTTCCACCCTACGACTTAGAGCAGCTCCAAGGCTCCCACCTTCAGGCAGATTTGAAGCGAAACGATGGAGCCTTCCGGCTCTCTGCGCCTACTTTTCCTGGCATGCCCAAGAGATCGTCCAGCGTGGTGGGCCGCGAATTCGGCAACGGTGTCCGCGCAGCCGTCGAGAAGACCGGCCTCACGCAGCGCAGGCTCGCTGAGCTGCTCGGCTGGCAGGAAGCCAAGATCTCCGAC
>JAVXWK010000472.1:0-2799 GCA_032230575.1 Pseudonocardiales bacterium
CGACAACTCGATGTACCGGCTGCCCAGCGGCCTGGTCGCCCCGGTGGTCACGCGCGGCGGCAAGGAGAACCCGGACACGGCGAACTCCGGTGGCGCGATCCGCATCTCCGGCGTGAGCGCGCAGCACACCCCGGCCACGAAGCTGTGGTTCGGCAAGGTCACGAACGAGCCCGGCTACCGCTCGGTCACCCACCACCACGGTGAAGCCGAGACCGGCGGGTACGTGCTGTCCGGGCGGGCGCGGATCTACTTCGGCGAGAAGTTCGAGGACTACGTCGACATGGAGGAGGGCGACTGGGTGTTCGTGCCGCCGTTCATGCCGCACATCGAGTGCAACCTCGACCGCGACAACCCGCTCACGTGGATGACTACGCGGACGCCGGAGAACATCGTGGTGAACCTTCAGGACGTCCCGGACGAGGACCTTCGCGACTGGCTGACGCGATGACCTCGGCGATCTTCACGGCCGCGATCACGCTGGAGAAGGCAGATCCGGAGCACTTCGACCTGGCGTTCACGGCCGTCACGCAGCCTTGCCCGTGGCCCAAGGCGTACGGGGGAGACCTCGTGGCCGCCGCGGCTGCCGCTGCCATGCGGTCGGTGACCGACGGCAAGACCCTGCACTCGATGCACAGCTACTTCCTGCGGCCGGCCGACATCGGTGCCGCCGTGCGGTACGAGGTGGAGCTGCTGCGCGACGGCAGGGGCTACAGCACCCGGCAGGTCCGCGGCTACCAGAACGGCAAGCCGCTCTACGTCTGCCTGGCGAACTTCGCGGCCGGTGAGCCCGGCGGCACCTATGAGGCGGAGTTCGTCTCCGGCCTGCCCGACGCCGAGGAGCTGCCCAGCTCGGAGGAGTACCTCGCCGGACGCAGCGGCGGCACGATGACCGAGGAGTCGAAGGCGTACTGGTCCGGTGGCCGCAGCTTCGACATGCGGCACGTGCCCGGCCCCGTCTACCTGGCGATCGAGGGCGAGAAGGTGCCGCACCAGGCGGTGTGGATCAAGCCGTTCGACCCGCTGCGTCCCGTCGAGGGACTGACCGATGCCCAGCGCGATCTCGCGGCGCTGGCGTACATGTGCGACTACACGATCCTCGAGCCGATCCTGCGGGTGCTCGACCTGCCGTGGGCCCAGCCGGGACTCGTCACGGCGAGTCTCGACCACGCCATGTGGTTCCACCGCGCCGCGCCCGTCGACGACTGGCTGCTGTACGTGCAGGAGGCGGTCGCCGCGGATTCGGGCCGTGGCCTGGGTTCCGGCCGCTTCTTCACCCGCGATCACCAGCACCTCGCCACCGTTGCCCAGGAGGGCATGATCCGCGCCGCTTGACCCCGCCGCCGCCCCGGAAGGACTCACCATGCCGAATCCTTCGTCACCACCCTCTTCCGCCCACGCGGACACCTTCGCGCGTGATCACCTCCCTCCCGAGGGCTTGTGGCCCACGATCGAGTTCACGACGCCCGAGCTGACCTACCCGGACCGGCTCAACGCCGCGACCGAGCTGATCGACGTCCCCGCGGCCGCGTTCGGTGCTGAACGCCCGGCGCTGCGCACGCCGTCCGGGGAGGTCTGGTCGTACGGTGAGTTGCGCACCCGCTCCAACCAGGTGGCGCGGGTGCTGGCCGAGGACCTAGGTCTCGTTCCCGGACAACGGGTTCTGCTGCGCTCGCCCAACAACCCGTGGACGGTCGCCGCGTGGCTCGGCGTGCTCAAGGCGGGCGGTGTCGTGGTCACCACCATGGCGGCGCTGCGCACCCGCGAGCTCATGCCGATCGTGGAGCGGACGCATCCGTCGATCGCGTTGGTGGACAACAGGTTCGTCGAGGATGTTCAAGAGCTGCCGCTGAAAGTCATGACCTACGACGATCTCGCGGCACGGGTTGAGACGAAGCCGGGGGAGTTCACCGCTGTCGACACCGCTGCCGACGACGTGGCACTGCTGGCGCCGACGTCCGGCAGCACCGGCACGCCCAAGATCACCGTGCACTTCCACCGCGACGTCCTGTCCATCGACAACACCTTCGGCCGGCACGTTCTGCGGTTGAACGCGGACGATCTCGTGGCGTGCACGGCGCCCTTCGCGTTCACGTTCGGCCTGGGCATGCTGGTGGTGTTCCCGTTGAGGGCTGGAGCCTGCGCTCTGCTCACCGAGGCCGCCACGCCCGCGCAGGTCGCGGATCTCGTTGAGCAGCACGGAGTCACGGTGCTGGCGACGGCACCTACGGCGTACAAGGCGATCCTGCGAGACGGTGCCGAAGGCAAGCTCAGTGCGTTGCGGACCGCGGTGTCAGCCGGTGAGCACATCCCGCTGGAGACCTGGCGGCGGTTGCGCGACCGCTTGGGACTGCGGGTGATCGACGGCATCGGCGCCACGGAGTTGTTGCACATCTTCATCTCCGCCGCCGGTGACGACATCCGGCCCGGCTCCACGGGCAAGCCGGTGCCCGGTTACCGCGCCACCGTGCTGGGCGTTGACGGTGAGGAGCTCGGTCCCGGTGAACCGGGACGGCTCGGCGTGATCGGCCCGGTCGGCTGCCGCTACCTCGACGACGCGCGCCAGAAGGACTACGTGGTGAGCGGCTGGAACGTCACCGGCGACGTCTTCCACCGCGACGAGGACGGCTACTTCCACTACCACGCCCGCAGCGATCACATGATCGTCTCCTCCGGCTACAACATCGGCGGGCCCGAGGTCGAGGAAGCCATCGACACCCACCCGGACGTGCTGGAGTCCGCCGTCGTCGCCAAACCCGACGAGGAACGCGGCTCCGTCGTGTGCGCGTTCGTGGTGCTGCG
>JAVXWK010000480.1:0-9036 GCA_032230575.1 Pseudonocardiales bacterium
CGGTTGGGCGCAAGCTTGCCGCGCGCAGAAAAATTTTGCAACGCGCGTTTGCAAGACAGTGCCGTTACGGCTTGGTTACGGTCGACGTCTTGACCTGACCATGGTTCTGGTAGTGAAATCGCCCGCAACATTCTCGCAAAAACTTGCAAGACCCCTCATCTCACTGGGAGATGGGGCCCAGCTGGAGGGAACGGCAGCAACGATGCGACGGACAACCCTCGTGACCGCCATGGCGACGGGTGTCGCCCTCGTGCTCACCGCCTGCGGGGGCGGTGGATCGAGCAGCAGCGGATCCGACTCGGGCGAAGTGACCTTCTGGGACACCAGCGGCCCCAACGAGAGCCCCGTGTTCAAGAAGATCGCCGAGGACTGCGCCACCAAGGGCGGCTACAAGGTCAAGGTCGAGACGCAGGCCTTCGACACGGCCTTGGCGAACTACAAGACCGCCGCGCAGGGTGGCCAGGGTCCGGACGTCTTCCGCGCCGAGGTCGCCTGGGTGCCCGCGCTCGCGAAGCTCCGCTACGTGGCCGACCTGACCGACACCGACCTCGCCAAGGACACCTCCGACTTCCTGGAGGCTCCGCTGGGCTCGACGAAGTTCGAGGGCAAGACCTACGCCGTGCCGCAGGTGACCGACTCGCTGGCGCTCTTCTACAACAAGAAGAAGCTCGCCGACGCGGGCGTCGAGCCGCCGAAGACCTGGGACGAGGTCAAGGCGGCCGCGGCCAAGCTGGGCGGCGAGAAGTCGATCTTCCTGAACAACGACGCGTACTACGCGCTGCCGTTCATCTACGGCGAGGGCGGCGACCTGGTCGACGCCGCGTCGAAGAAGATCGTGGTCAACTCCGAGAAGAACGTGAAGGCGCTGCAGACCGCCAAGGGCCTGCTCGACGCCAAGGCCGCGTTCACCTCGCTGGACGCCACGAACTCCTACACCACGATGCAGGCCGCGTTCACCAGCGGTGACACCGCCATGGTGATCAACGGTCCGTGGTCGGTCGCCGACTACCTCAAGGGCGCCGCGTTCACCGACAAGGCGAACCTGGGCATCGCGCCGGTTCCCGGTCCGGCCGCGGGCAAGGGCAGCGCCCCCGTCGGTGGCCACGACTACACGATCCGCCAGGGCACCAAGGCGAAGCAGTCGTCGGTCAAGCTGATCCAGTGCATGGCGTCGGTCGAGTCGCAGGCCGCGATCGCCAAGGACCTCGGCCTCCTGCCGACCCGCAAGTCCGCCTACAGCAACGCCGACGTCAAGGCCAACGCCGTCGTCGCCGCGTTCGAGCCGGTCACCAAGGTCGCGCACGAGCGTGCCTGGATCCCTGAGGGCGGCCAGCTGTTCGACCCGCTGAAGATCGCCTACGCCGACGTGCTCGCCGGCAAGAAGGAGGCGAAGGCGGCGCTCGACGACGTCGCCAAGGCCTACAAGGACACCGTCGTTCCCGAGTACTCGATCGGCTGATTGGTGTTGAACGGCCGGGGTTTTCCGCCCCGGCCGTTCGCCTGAGGTTCGGAGGAGTTCGGTGCGTCGGTTCCTGGACCGGTACTGGTACGCGTATGCGATGGTGCTGCCGGTCGTGGTGGTCATCGCGGTGTTGGTGCTCTACCCGCTCGCGCAGGGCGTGTTCTTCACCTTCACGAACATCAACGAGGGCAACATCGCCAACCCGGTCCTGGACCGGCCCGCGTCGTTCGACGTGGTGGGCTTGAAGAACTACCTGAACGTCCTGTCCGGCGGCGAGTCGTACGGCGCGTTCTGGGGCACGCTCGTGCGGACGTTGATCTGGACGTTCGCGTGCGTGTTCTTCCACTACACCATCGGTCTCGGCCTGGCGCTGCTGCTCAACCGGCAGGTGCGCGGCCGGTCGTTCTACCGGGTGCTGCTGATCCTGCCGTGGGCCGTGCCCGCGTTCATCAGCGCGTTCGCGTGGAAGTACATGTTCAACGCGCAGTACGGGATCATCAACCAGGTCCTGCGCGCGGTCGGCCTGCCCGGCCCCGTCTGGCTCGGTCAGTCCAACTGGGCGCTGGTGTCCGTGATCATCGTGAACGTCTGGCTCGGCACACCGTTCATGATGGTGGCGCTGCTCGGTGGCCTGCAGTCGATCCCGGGCGACCTGTACGAGGCGGCCGAGGTGGACGGTGCCACGCCGTGGCAGCGGTTCCGCCACGTGACGCTGCCCGGTCTGCGTTCGGTGTCGTCGACGGTGATCCTGCTGGGCATCATCTGGACGTTCAACATGTTCCCGGTGATCTACCTGGTGGCGGGCCCGAACCCGAACACCCGGATCCTGGTGACCTACGCGTTCGAGCGCTTCTTCTCCGGTGCGTCGCGCGACTACGCGATCGCGTCGACCTACGGCGTGCTGATCCTTTCGGTGTTGTTGGTGTTCGCCACGATCTACCGGCGGGCGCTGCGCAAGCAGGGCGAGGTGTGGTGATGACGCTCGATGCTTCGTCTCTCCAGGTCGTGCAGGCTCCGGAACGCCGGCTGCGCCGCGCTCACCGTTCGGCCGGCGCGTCCTTTGCCCTGCACGCCACGCTGATCGTCGCGTCGATCATCTCGGTGTTCCCGATCTTCTGGGTGTTCGTGACCTCGCTGAAGCCGGACGCCCGCGCGGTCGAGCCCACGCCCAAGCTGGTCAACGAGTCCTCTTTGGACAACTACGCCCGGATCCTGGCCGGCGAGAAGGGCGACTTCCTCGCCTGGTTCGGCAACTCCGTGGTGATCGCGCTGATGACGACCGTGCTCGGCGTCTTCATCTCGGCCACCGCCGGGTACGCGGCGTCGCGGTTCCGGTTCCCCGGCAAGCGCGGCCTGATGATGTCGTTCCTGCTGGTGCAGATGTTCCCGTTCGCGGTGCTGATCGTGCCGCTGTACAACATCCTGATCGCGTTGGGGCTCAACGGAACCTCGATCGGTCTGGTGCTCGTCTACTGCACGACCGCGGTTCCGTTCTGCACCTACATGTTGAAGGGCTACTTCGACACGGTGCCCGCGGACATCGACGAGGCGGGCCGGGTGGACGGGCTCTCACCGTTCGGCGTGTTCTGGCGGCTGATCCTGCCGCTGGCCAAGCCGGGTCTCGCGGTGACGTCGTTCTACGCGTTCCTGACGGCGTGGGGTGAGGTGGCGTTCGCGTCCGCCTTCCTGTCCGCCTCGGACGAGTCGAAGACGCTCGCCGTCGGGCTGCAGGTGTTCGTGCAGCAGAACCGGACCGAGTGGGGGCACCTCGCGGCCGCGTCCATTCTGGTCGCGATTCCGGCGATCGTCGTGTTCTACCTGGTGCAGCGCTTCCTGGTGACGGGCCTCGCGTCCGGCGCCGTGAAGGGCTGAGTCAGTGAGCTGGAGGTGGCCGCAGTGCCGCCTCCAGCTCCGCCCGGTGCTCCGTGACTCCGAACGATCACCGAGTGGCCGCGGGACCGTGTCTCCAACCCGGACGACCTCGTCGACGAAGCCGCCGAAGAGGCGTTGTTCGTTCATGCCTCTGAACGTAAGCGCTTACGTTGTCCCGCCGCGAAACGTAAGCGCTTACGTCTGTTCCCGTAAGCGCTTGCAATGCATAACGTCGCGCCCAGACAAGCGGTGAAAGGTGCGTCACATGGCTGAGGTGTCCTACGTCAAGGCTTCGCGGGTCTTCTCCGGCAACCCGCCGGTTCGCGCGGTCGACGAGCTCTCCCTCGAGGTGAGCGACGGCGAGTTCCTGGTGCTGGTCGGTCCGTCCGGTTCCGGTAAGTCGACGGCGCTGCGCATGCTCGCGGGCCTGGAGGACGTGGACGAGGGCGCCATCCAGATCGGTGGCAAGGACGTCACGAACGTGCCGCCGAAGGGCCGGGACATCGCGATGGTGTTCCAGTCGTACGCGCTGTACCCGCACATGACGGTCGCGGAGAACATGGGCTTCGCGCTCAAGCTCCGCGGTGTGTCGAAGCCCGAGATCAAGGCGAAGGTCGAAGAGGCCGCCAAGATGCTCGACCTGCAGAAGTACCTGGAGCGCAAGCCGAAGGCGCTGTCCGGTGGTCAGCGTCAGCGTGTCGCGATGGGTCGCGCCATCGTGCGTGAGCCCTCCGTGTTCCTCATGGACGAGCCGCTGTCCAACCTGGACGCCAAGCTGCGCGTCGAGACGCGTGCGAACATCGCCGCGCTGCAGCAGCGTCTCGGCACCACCACGATCTACGTCACGCACGACCAGGTCGAGGCCATGACGATGGGCCACCGGGTCGCCGTGCTCAAGGACGGCCTGCTGCAGCAGTGCGACACGCCTCGCGCGCTGTACGACCGCCCGGCCAACGCGTTCGTCGCGGGCTTCATCGGTTCGCCGGCCATGAACCTCAAGACCGTCCCGATCAGCGCGGAGGGTGCCAAGCTCGACGGCATCATCGTGCCGCTCACGCGTGCCGCGCTCGACGCCGCCGGTGGCCTGGACGAGGTCACGTTCGGCATCCGTCCCGAGGCGCTCGGCATCGTGCCGTCTAGCGACGAGGGCATGGACATGACCGTTGAACTGGTCGAGGAGCTCGGCGCCGACGCGCTCGTGCACGGTGCTGTGAAGATCGGTGACGCCTCGCAGCGCTTCGTCGTCCGCGTCGACGGCCGCACGCCGCCGACCCTGGGCCAGCACGTCAAGGTCGCCGTCCGCGACACCACCGAGATCCACCTGTTCCACCCCGAGTCGGGCGAACGCCTGGAGGCGTGAGTCACACGCGAAAGCCCCCGGCGTGACCGTCGGGGGCTTTTTCGTGTCGTAAGCTGAACTCGACAACGGTTTCCATTACCTGATCGAGGGACGGCGTGATGACTCTCCGCAACGCTCTGATCGGCGGCCTGGCCGTCGTGAGCCTGGCCGCCTGCGGCACGACCACGCCGTCCGGAGACAGCGGCAAGATCCAGGTCGTCACCTCGACGAACGTGTGGGGCAGCGTCATCAAGGCCGTCGGTGGCGACGCGGTCGAGGTCAAGGCGCTGCTGGACGACCCGAGTGCCGACCCGCACTCGTACGAGAGCAAGCCCGCGGACGCCGCGCTGATCAAGGACGCCAAGCTGGTCGTGTTCAACGGCGGCGGCTACGACGACTTCTTCCCCAAGCTGATCACCACGGAGGGTCAGAAGAAGATCGAGGCGTTCCCGCTGCGCGAGCACGACCAGGACGAGAACGAGCACGTCTGGTACGACCTGCACACCGTGCGCGCGGTGGCCGAGGCGGCCGCCAACGAGCTGGGTGCGATCGCGCCGGACAAGAAGACGACGTTCGAGAGCAACACAGCCGACTTCAGCGCCAAGCTGGAGGAGCTGGAGAAGAAGGTCGACGGCATCGGCAAGGGCAAGAAGACCGTCGCGACCGAGCCGATCGCCCACTACCTGCTCGACGAGACCGGCGCGCAGGACGTCACGCCCGAAGCGTTCAGCAAGGCGATCGAGGAGGAGTCGGACGTGCCGGCCGCCGCGCTCGCCGAGACGAACCAGCTGGTCGAGGGCAAGCAGATCAACGTGCTCGTCGACAACACGCAGACCGAGAACCAGGTCACCAAGGGCATCGTCGAGAAGGCCAAGTCGGCGAACATCCCCGTCGTCGCGGTCACCGAGACGTTGCCGGAGGGTGTGACCAGCTACCTTGACTGGATGAGCAAGCAGGTGGACGCGCTTTCGCAGGCGCTCAAGGCATGACCGCGATCTCGCTGCGCGGGGCACGTCTGTCCTACGGGGACAGGGTGCTGTGGGACGGGCTCGACCTCGACGTCGAGCCCGGTGAGTTCCTCGCGGTCCTCGGGCCCAACGGGTCCGGCAAGACCAGCCTGATGAGGGTGCTGCTGGGGTTGCAGCAGCTGTCGTCCGGCTCGGTCGAGATCGCGGGCGGCAACCACGCCATCGGGTACATCCCGCAGCAGCGAGCGCTCGAGCAGTCCATGACGTTGCGCGGCCGGGACCTCGTCGGTCTCGGTCTCGACGGCTACCGGTGGGGCCTCGGCGTGCGCAACCGCCGTGAGCGCCGCGTCCGGGTCGACGAGGCCATCGCCTCCGTTGGTGCCACGCGGTACGCCGATGCGCCGTTGGGCCTGTTGTCCGGTGGTGAGCAGCAACGGTTGCGAGTCGCGCAGGCGCTTGTGGGCGACCCACGTGTGATGTTGTGCGACGAGCCGTTGCTGTCGTTGGACCTCGCGAACCAGCGGGTGGTCTCCGAGCTGATCGACAAGCGCCGTCGTGAGGCCGACACCGCTGTGTTGTTCGTGACGCACGAGCTGAACCCGGTGCTGCCGTTGGTGGACCGGGTGCTGTACCTCGTCGGCGGGCGGTTCCGCGTCGGCAAGCCGGACGAGGTGATGAACTCAGGCACGCTGTCCGAGCTGTACCGGACGCCGGTCGAGGTCGTGCGGGTGCGCGACCAGATCCTGGTGGTCGGCGCGGGCGCGTGCGAGGAGCAGACGCACCACCTCACCGCGGAGGCCGCGTCGTGAGCTTTCTCGACCTGCTCGAACTGGACTTCGTGCAGACCGCGTTGATCGCGGCTGCCGTGCTCGGGCTCGTGGCCGGCGTGCTGGGTCCGCTCGTGGTGACCCGCAAGATGGCGTTCGCGGTGCACGGGACTTCTGAGCTCGCGTTCACCGGTGGCGCGGCGGCGCTGTTGCTGGGCATCAGCGTCGGGTACGGCGCGCTGGCCGGGTCGATCATCGCCGCGGTGCTGCTCGGCGTGCTGTCGCGGCGGGAGAGCGACCGCGACTCGGTGATCGGCGCGATCCTGGCGTTCGGGCTCGGCATGGGCATTCTCATGCTGTCCCTCTACAAGGGACGGTCGAAGAACAAGTTCGGCCTGCTGACCGGCCAGATCGTGGGCGTCGACTCGACGGACCTGCAGCTGCTGGTGATCTCGTCGATCGCGGTGCTGGTCGTGCTGGCGTTCATCTACCGGCCATTGTTCTTCTCCTCGGTCGACCCCGATGTGGCGATCTCGCGCGGAGTTCCGGTGCGCGGGCTGTCGATCGTGTTCGCCGTGCTGGTCGGTGTCGCGACTGCTCTCTCGGTGCAGGTGGTCGGCGCGCTACTGGTGCTGGCGTTGATGATCACGCCGGCCGCTGCCGCGATGCGCCTCACCGCGTCGCCTCTTCGCGCGACCGTTCTTTCCGTTGTTTTCGCCGAAGTAGCGGCCGTCGGCGGCATTCTTCTGTCGCTTCAACCAGGGCTTCCGGTTTCCGCTCTCGTCACGGCGGTGAGCTTCGTGATATACCTCGTATGCCGAGGTATTGGGGCTGTTCAGCGCCGTTCCACATGATGGACTGGCGTAGTGCCCTCCTTTTCCCTGCTCGAAGCGCTGACCAGGTGGCGTAACACGCTGGTAACAAACTGATCGCCGCGCGCCGTCCATGCTGTGGGCCATGAGCAGCAGCCCGCGAACCGAGCGGCGGTTGCGCGCCGACCGGGCGCGACAGGCCGCCGACGTGATCCGCCAGCAGGTGGTGCGCCGCGCGTTTCCCGACGGTGTGCTGCCGGACGAACGCTTTCTCGCCGCCGAGTTCTCGGTGTCCCGCAACAGCATTCGCGAGGCGCTGGAACTGCTGCGCGAGGAAGGCCTCATCGACCGCGTGCCGGGCGTCGGCACCGTGGTGGTGGCGGACAAGGTCGAGCACGGGCTGAACCAGCTGATGGGACTCGCGGAAACCCTGCACGAGCACGGGCAGATCACCAACGACGTGCGGGCGGCGACCGTGATCAGGGCGCCTTCGGTTGTCGCGCAACGGCTTGAGCTGCCCGCTGACTCATCCGTCGTCTACGTCGAGCGGTTGCGGCGGCTGAACGGGCTGCCGTTGTCGCTGGACCTGACGTACCTGGCCTTGGACGTCGGCGAGCCGTTGCTCGACCAGGATCTCGTCCACCGCGACATCTTCTCGTTGATCGAGCAGACTTCCGGGCAACGGCTCGGGACGGCCTCGGTCGCATTGGAAGCCGTCAATGCCGATCTGCACTCCGCGACCGTCCTGGAGGTGCCGCGCGGAGCGGCGCTGATGGTCGTGGAACGCCTCAGTCATTTCGCTTCTGGTCGTCCAGTCGATTTGGAGTTCATTCGCATGCGCGGTGATCGACTCACCATGCGTGCCGAAATCTGTCGCTAAAACCCAATATCTCCCATCATATTTCCTGGAGTTGAGTCATGGCTCTGGTCAACAACCGTGCCGACGTACCGGTGACGATCAACGAATCCAAGTGCATCGAGGGCTGTCGGCTGTGCGTTGACATGTGTCCGCTCGACTCGCTGGCCATCAATCCGGAGTCCGGCAAGGCGTACATGCACGTCGACGAGTGCTGGTACTGCGGTCCGTGCGCCGCTCGCTGCCCGACGGGTGCCGTGACCATCAACATGCCCTATTTGCTGCGGTGAGAGGAAGCTTCGTGAAGCGGCTTTTCTTTGCGTCTGTTCTTCTGCTCGCCGCGTGCGGGACGGGCGAGGCGGCATCGGGTTCCGAGGTTCCGGTCGTCATCGGCTACCAGTCCAAGACGATCAACACCGTCACCGCGGGAACGTTGTTGCGGGACAAGGGGTTCTTCGAGCAGCGGCTGGCTTCGCTGGGCAGGAAGACCGGCAAGACCTACAAGGTCACGTGGCAGGACTACGACACCGGCGCGCCGATCACCGCGCAGATGATCGCGGGGAAGATCGACATCGGTTCGATGGGCGACTACCCGTTGCTGATCAACGGGTCTCGCACGCAGAAGCAGGGTGACCAGGGCACCCGGATGGTCGCGGTGACCGGGTACAACGCCCGCGGCGCTCTCAACATGGTCGTGGTGCCGCCCACTTCGCCGGCGAAGAGCCTCGCTGACTTGGCTGGGCAGAAGGTGTCCGCGAGCGTCGGGTCGGCCGGGCACGGGACGCTGGTGCGGGCGTTGGGCGACACCAAGGTGACGATCGAGAACCAGCAGCCCTCGGTCGGGGCTTCGGCACTGCAGTCGGGGAACGTCGCCGCGCTGGCGCAGTTCGTGGCGTGGCCTGGACAGCTGGTCTTCGCGGGCCAGGCGAAGCTGCTGTACGACGGCGCGGCGTTGATGAG
>JAVXWK010000489.1:0-2521 GCA_032230575.1 Pseudonocardiales bacterium
GCTCGTCCGGGTGGTTCACGTTCGTCGTCCAACCTCACTCCTCGTTCGCGATTCATACGTAGGCGCAAGTAAGTGGTTTTTCGGATGCGTCTCGGTGGGCCGGGCGAGCAGTCTGTGTGCCCGGCCCGCCGATTGGAGCACCGTCATGCACGACCTGGTCGTCGAATGCCCGGTCCACCTGACCGAGTCCAACCGGGCCGAACTGCGCCTGCTGTACGCCGACCTGCGCGACCACTACACGCGCCGGGACACCCGTGACGGCACGCGTACGACGCTGCACTTCGTGTGGTCGGGCGTTCTCGATCCTGAGCTCTTCGGCGCGACCTATGCCGACCAGCGGCACATCTTCACGGCCTCGCGGCCGATCATGAACTCCACCCGGAACGAGCTTCAGGAAACGAACAGGCGGCTGTCAGGCTGCTATCAGCCGAACGGCGCATCGTTGTAGACATGAGCGAGCAGGGACCGACGCCTCCGCCGCAGGAGCCGTCGAAGAACGATCCGCGGGCAGCCCGGCCTGCACCGGACCAGGCGACGACCCCGCTGCCCGCCGACGCACCGGCCACGCCTGGTCAGCAGCCCGCACCGGAACAGCCGGCGGCAGCGACACCCACGACCCCCGGTCAGCCCGCCCCGGACCAGCAGGCGGCGACAGCAGCAGAACCACCTCCAGCAGCCGCACCAGCGGCGGCACCGGTCGCCGTACCCGCCCGGCCTGGCCGCGCGAGGCGTTTCGCCGGGCACCGTGCGACCCAGCTGGTCGCCGTGGGCCTGCTGGGCCTCGTCCTCGGCGGCGGCATCGTGGGAGCCGTCGCGGCCAACCGCGCCGACCACGGCGGGCCCGGTCACGTCCGCATGTACGAGCGTGGTGACCGCGGACCCGACCGCGGTGACCGCGGGGGTGACCGCTTCGAGCAACGCGGTCCGTTCAACGACCGCGGCGACCGCTCCCAGCGGTGACCGACCGAGCGCACGACTCACGCAGAACCCGAGTCCCCGACGGTGTGAGCCGTGCGCTCCCCAAAACCAGGAACGCACGCCGAAGCCGTATTAGTCCCCCTCGTTCGGTGGCTGGCGTGCGTTCCGCCCAAGCTCGATGAAGGGCGCATTCATCCACGTCAGGTGGATGAATGCGCCCATCGTCGTCAGAGCTAGTTCGAGTGCGGCTGCGGGCCGAGCCTGATCGCCAGGAGCTGGCGACGCAGCACCTTCCCGGTCGCGTTGCGCGGCAGCTTCGGCACGACCACGACCTCGCGCGGAACCTTGTGCCGCGCCAACCGGGTGCGCACGAACTCGCGCAGCTCCCGCACGTCGATCCGCGCCCCCGCCACCGGCACCACGAAGGCGCGCAACCGTTGCCCGTACTCGGGATCCGGCACGCCGAGCACCGCCGCGTCGCGCACCCGGTAGTGCGTCATCAGCAGGTTCTCCACCTCGACCGGGTACACGTTCTCGCCGCCGGACACGATCATGTCGTCCTCGCGGCCGTCGAAGTACAGGCGCCCGCTCGGGTCGAAGTGGCCGAGGTCGCCGGTCGCGACCAGACCGTCGATGGTCTCCTTCGCCGAGCCGTCCGTGTAGAGGTCGACGGTGAGCGAGCCGCGCACGAAGATCCGGCCGGTCACGAACGAGCGGGTGATCCGGTTCCGGTCCTTGTCGTAGATCCGGACGATGCAGTTGTGCGGTGGCCTGCCCACGCTCGACGGCGCGGCCTCCAGGTCCTCCGGCGTGGCCACGGTGGCGACCGCGACCTCGGTACTCCCGTAGAGGTTGTAGAGCACCGGCCCGAGCACGGCCTGGGTGCGGTGCACGAGGTCCGTCGAGATCGTCGAGCCGGAGCAGAACACGACGCGCAGGTGCGAGAGGTCGAACGAGTCGATCACCGACGGGTCCAGCTCCATGATCCGCTGCAGCATCGTCGGCACCACCACGATCGTCGTGCAGCGCTGGCCCTGCACCGACCACAGCGTCTTGCGCGGGTCGAACCGGCGTTGCAGCACCGCGCGCGAGCCCAGCGACATGGCGAGCGTCAGGTGCGAGTAGCCGACCGAGTGGAAGATCGGCGCCGCGATGAACGTCGACTCGCCGGAGTGCATCGGGATGCGGTCGAGGAAGTCCGACGCCGTGAGCACCGACTTGATCTCGCGGGGTGTTCCCTTCGGCACGCCCGTGGTCCCGGACGTCAGCTGGATGACCACACCCGGCTCGCGCGGCGGCTCCAGCTCTCCGCGCGGTGCCTTGGCCACCAACTGGTCCAGGGTCGGGGTGCGGCGGTCGAGCCCGTCACGCGACCACGCCAGCCACCGCGGAATCGACGGCGGCAGCTGGTGGAACAGCGGGGTGAACTCCTCGTCGTGAATCACGAGCGACACGCGTTCACGTTGAAAGAGATCCAGCAGGACCGGCGCGCCGAATCCGGTGTTCACCAGCAACACCCGCACACCGAGCTTCGCACACGCCAGCAGCGACTCGACCATTCCGCGGTGGTTGCGGCACATCAACGCGACGATGTGCGTGTGCT
>JAVXWK010000501.1:0-10118 GCA_032230575.1 Pseudonocardiales bacterium
CACTGATGTGGAGCGCTGGCTCGGCACTCCGGAGAAGCCGGAGCCGTACCTGCAGAACACGCTCTACGCGAAGGTCGTGCTCGCGCTGCTGTCCGGCCGCAGCGCCACGGAGGTGCTCGACGCGCAACGTGCGGCGCACCTCGCCACGATGCGCGTGCTGACCCGGCGCAAGACCGATGGCGACCTCGCCGACCAGCTCATCTGCGACTTCGCCCTGTTCCACCTCGAAGCCGACCTGCGGTGGCTGGAACTGACGGCCGCCCGTCTCGACCAGCTGGCCGCGGAGGTCACACGATGAGCCTGTTGAGGGCCGAGAGCCTCATCAAGTCGTTCGGCAAGACCCACGCGCTCGACGGCGCGGGCATCACGATCCGCGAGGGCGAGGTCGTCGCGGTGATGGGGCCCTCGGGCTCCGGCAAGTCCACCCTGCTGCACTGCCTCGCCGGGATCCTGCCGCCGGACAGCGGCACGGTGCACTACTGCGATCGCGACCTCACCGCCATGAATGACAGCGCGCGCAGTGAGCTCAGGCGCACGGAGTTCGGGTTCGTCTTCCAGTTCGGCCAGCTCGTGCCGGAGCTGACCTGCCTGGAGAACGTGGCACTCCCGCTGCGGCTCAGCGGCATGAAGCGCAAGGACGCCGAACGGGCCGCGAGGGACTGGCTGGCCAGGCTGGAGGTCGACGGTGTCGCCGGCCAGCGTCCCGGCGAGACCTCCGGTGGTCAGGGCCAACGCGTCGCCGTCGCCCGCGCGCTGGTCACCGGCCCGAAGGTGATCTTCGCGGACGAACCGACCGGCGCGCTCGACTCGCTCAACGGTGAACGCGTGATGCACCTGCTCACGACCGCGGCGCGCGAGACGGGGGCCGCCGTCGTGCTCGTCACGCACGAAGCCCGCGTCGCCGCCTACTCGGACCGCGAGGTCGTGGTGCGCGATGGCCGCTCACGTGACGTGGAGTTCGCACGGTGAACCAGGTGATCAGCGACCTCGCCCTGGGCGTCCGGCTGGCCGTCGGGGGCAGCCGGAAGTCCTGGGCGAGGCTCGCGCTCCAGGCCATCGGCATCGGGCTCGGTGTCGCGGTGCTGCTCTTCGCCGCGTCGCTGCCGAGCGTGATGGACGCACGGGCTGAGCGACAGGACGCGCGCAACACGGTGTCCCAGGGCAGTGGACCGGCGCCGCTGCTGATGGAGGAGCAGAGCCACCCGTTCCGCTCCGACTACCTCCTCGGCTCGTACCTCAAGGCGCAAACGCCGAACGCGCCCGCGCCGCCGGGGATCGACCGGGTGCCCGGCGACGGGGAGATCTTCGTATCCCCCGCGGTCGCCGACCTGCTGGCCGGACCGGGCGGTGAGCTGCTCAGGCCGCGGTTCCCGCAGAAGATCGTTGGCACGATCAGCCCAGCAGGTCTGCTCAACCCTGGTGAACTGCGCTTCTACGCCGGTGACTCCGCGATCGAGGAGTCACCGGGCAGCAACACCGTCTACGGCTGGGGCGTGGTGCACTCCAGCCGCGGGCTCGACCCGCTGCTGTGGGTGCTCAGCCTCGTCGGCGTGGTCGTGCTGCTGTTCCCGGTGCTGGTGTTCGTCGGGGTGGCCACCCGGCTCGCCGCGGCCCAGCGCGATCGCCGGCTCGCGGCACTGCGGCTGGTCGGCGCTGCCGCCAGCCGGGTGCGGCTGATCGCGTCCGGGGAGTCGCTGGCCGGCGCGCTGGCCGGGCTCGTGGTCGGTTTCGGGATCTTCTTCGCGGTCCGGCCGTTCGTCGACCGGATCAGCATCCAGCAGCTGACCGCGTATCCCAGCGATGTCATGCCGACACCCGCGCTGACGCTCACCGTGGTGGTGGCGGTGCCGGTGCTCGCGGTGGTCACGTCACTGGTGGCGATGCGCCGCACGATCATCGAACCGCTCGGCGTGGTGCGCGACCAGAAGCCGGCGCGACGCCGGTTGTGGTGGCGACTCGTGCCCGTGGCAGCCGGGGTGGCGTTGCTGGTCAGCCAGTTCGGCAAGACCGGACCGGTGGAGAAGCCGAACCAGTGGCCGGTGGTGTCCGGCATCGTGCTGCTGATGCTCGGCATCCCGGTGATGCTGCCGTGGTTGGTGGAACGTGTCGTCTTCCGGATGCGGGGCCGCACGCCCGCGTTGCAGCTCGCCGTGCGGCGGTTGCAGCTCGATGCCGGTACGGCGGCGCGCGTCGTCGGTGGCGTCGCGGTCGTCCTCGCGGGCACGGTGACGCTGCAGATGATGCTGGCCGGCGTCGAGCAGGAAGTGCGGACCAACGAGAAGAAACAGGCGTCCTTCAGCTACCTGACCGTCAACCCCGGTCGGGAAGCCGACGCGAACAGCGTCATGGCTTCGCTGGAGAAGAGCACCGGAGTGCTCTCCGTCCACAGGCTCGACCAGACCTTCGGAGAGCTGAACGGCGACTACGTCGTCGCCACCATTGCGCCGTGTGAAGCGCTTGAGCTGAAGTCGCAGGGGATCGTCCCGAACTGCACGGACGGCAAGGCCTACGTCGTGCCCGCCCAAGGGCAGGCGCCCGTGCAGGCCGGTGACGTGCTGTCGCTCAGGCCCTCGAACGAGAAGTGGACGGTGCCGTCGCTGGAGATGGCCGACGGCAAGCAGTCCGGTCTTTTCCTCACCCCGGCCGCCGCCCATGGTCTCGTGGCGCGCCAATCCGAGTTCATCGCCGAGCTCGACCCGGCCTCGCCTGATGCCGCCGAGCACGCGCGCAACGCCCTGGCGAGGCAGCGCCCGTGGCAGGTGCACACCTACTTCGTCGGCCAGGACGACACCGACGAGATGGAACGGTTGTTCGGCGTGATCCGCCGTGCGCTGCTCGCCGGCTCGTTGCTGACTTTGCTGGTCGGCGCCGCGTCACTGCTGGTCGTGGCACTGGAGCAGGTGCGGGAACGGCGCAGGCCGCTCGCCGTGATGGCGGCGAGCGGAGTCCCGCGCGGCACGCTGGCCCGGTCGTTGCTGTGGCAGAACGCGCTGCCGCTCGCGATCGCCACGGTCGTGTCGCTCGCCACCGGAATCGGACTCGGGGCGCTGGTCATGCGGGTGTTCAACGCCGAGGTCGCCTACGACTGGACCGGCATCGGTCTGATCACCGGCATCGTCGTGGCGCTGGTGCTCGCGGTCACTGCTCTGACGTTGCCTTCGCTGAGAAGGGCGACCGGAGCACTTGGGTTGCGGACCGAGTAGTCACCTCGTGCTCTGCCAGGCGGTCCTGCACCAGTCCGTGCCGGAACTGGTAGCAGGCTCCCGCCCGGCAGAGCACGCCGAGCTTGCGCGAGTCCTCCAGGAAGACCATCAGCTCCCAGGGCAGCTTTCCGCGCAGTGCCAGCCAGATCCGCGCCACGGTGAACCACCACCAGCGCAGGTGCAGGACGGCCAGCGCGAAGCCCAGCATCAGCCCGGACGCGAGGCCCAGCCCGACCATGCCGGTCTGGCCGGGGCCGAACACCAGTGCCGCCGCCGAGCCGAAGACCACCGCCAGCACCAGGGATCCGGTCCACACCGCGATCCGGTCGCGCGCCATCGTCCACTGAGGACTGGAGGCTTGCGAGAGTTCGGCCGCGCTCGACAACGCGAACCGCAATGCGACGGCCACGGCGAGTCCCAGTCCGACCACGAGTCCGGCGGAAAGTCCGTACAGCGCACCGAAAACGAGTCCGGCGGCGAGCCCGAGCACGCCGGGCACCAGCAGCAGGCTGCGCCAGATTCCCAGGCGAGGCTTGGCTTTGCGTTCCTGTGACGCGGTGAGTGCGGCCGCACCGACCCCGATGCCCGCGACCAGGCCGGTGATCGGGGCGAGCGACGGCGTGATCGAGTACGCCATCAGCCACGCGACGCCGAACCCGCCGATGGCGCCCAGCACCAGCGCGCCGAGCACCGCGAGCCACGTGTTGCCGACGGATCGGCGCAGCTCCCACCAGGCCAGCTCGCGGATGTCCCGGTCGCGCATCTCGTGGGCGAGGAACTCCAGCCACCTGCGCGCCCGGTCGCGTGGCCAGACCTGCGAAGCCCTGGCGTGGTGCGCGAACGCCCGGTTGCCGAACGCCCGGGAGACCAGCTGGTCGCACAGGTGGTCGGAGATCGCGCGCGCGTCCGGGAAACGGCCGCGGTCGAGCAGTTCGGTCGGCTCTGCCTCGTTGTCCGCGTAGACCATGCTGGCGAGCCACATCGTGAGCGGCGTCGACAACGCGTCCGCGAGCCTGCCGTCCGGTTCCTCGCGCAGCTGGATGAACACCGGTTCCCACCGCGCCGCGGTCACGCTGTCCGCGCTGGCCCGCAGGTAGGCGGCGACCTCGTCCAGGTCGAGCGGTGCCATCTCGACGACGTCCGCGCCGGGCAGCGCACCCGCGAGGTGCACCGCCTGCTCGTACTCGGCGGTGCGGCAGGTCAGCACGAGAGGCCTGCTCGCCGGGAACGCCTTCGCGATCCGTGTGAGGGCATCGGCGCGTTGGTGGCCGGGGATGTCGTCGAGGCCGTCCAGCACGGGCAACACCTTGTGCTGCTCGACCAGCAGGTCACCCGCGTAGCTGCCGTACAGCTCGGTGTTGCGCAACGCCGGGTGGTCCTCGTACAGCCTGCGCGTGAGCCACGTGCGAATGTCCTCGACCGCCGGGTTCCACGTCGAGAGTGGCAGCAGGACGGGGACCATGCCGCCGTCGTAGCGGTCGAGCAACCCGCAGGTCAGCAGCATCGCGACGGTCGTCTTGCCGGTGCCGGCCTCGCCGAGCAGCACCATCCGCCGGTTGATCTGCCGTTCGAACGCGCCCACGACGGCGTCGCTGCGTCCGGGCGGCGCGTCCGGCTCGTCGCTGACGTCCAGCTCAGGGGCGAGCCAGTGCAGGTCCAGCACGTCCGGGTCGGTGAGCCCGCGCGAGCGCACCTCCTCGTTCCACTGCGACTGCAGGCCGATCGCCAGTGCCCGGCACGCGGCGTCGAGGTGCTCGTCGGTGCTCAGCTCCGCGTTGTGCCTGCGGCGGACCCACGGGTCGAGTAAAGCCAGGAAGCCCAGGAACGCCACCGCGAGGACGATCAGCCACACGTGCGGGTTGATGCCGTGGTCGGTCACGAACAGACCGGCCGCGGTGAGCAACGCGGTCAGCACGCAACCGGCCAGCAATGCCTGCTGGCGGAATCTGGACATGCGTCGCATCATGACGCACCGCATCCGCCCGGGGTCGATTCAGTGAACCGTGTCGTGACCTTCGTTTCTTGATCACAGATGCCAGCGGAGCTCGCCCAGCGTGAGGAACTGGCCGTCGGGCGCGACCGTGATCCCGAACTGGTGCCGCCGGGGTTTGCCCAGCTCGTGCCAGTCGATGACCCCCTGTTCCGCGAGATCCCACAGCCGTTGCGGGCCGCCCTGGTCGACGTGCGTGCCGTGGTGGTGCACCCACGAACCGTCCGGATGGGCGAGCCAGTCGTGGCCCGCGACGACTCCGGGCAGAGCAATGCCCGCGAAGAACTCGAACGGGCTCGCCGGGTCGACCACCGTGTTGAGGGGCAACGTCGTCGTGCGGCGGTCGAACGTGCCGGAGCCCGCGAGCGACGCTGGGTGGGCGTGCGCGCGCAGCGGCATGAAGCGGCCGTCCTCGACGAGCACGCTGCCCTCGCCCGTGCCGTCGCCGTTCGACACGATCCGGACGAGCCCGGCGCCGATCGGACGGTGCAGCGTCGTGACGACCAGGCCGCCGGGTTTCACCTGCTCCAGCCAGGCGGTCGGGATGGTCGCCACGGAGCAGGTGGCCAGCAAGCGGTCGTACGGTGCGCGCCCCGGATGGCCGAGCGCGCCGTCGCCCGTGACGCAGGTGGGGAAGAAGCCGTTGTGGCGCAGGCGTTCCCGTGCTCGTTGCGAGATGTTCGGGTCGACGTCGATCGTGGTCGTGTTGTCCGCACCCACGGCGTGGCACAGAAGAGCCGCGTTGTAACCGGTGCCGGTGCCCACCTCGAGGACCGTCTGTCCGTCGTGGACCTCCAGTGCCTCCAGCATGATCGCCATGATCGTGGGCATGCTCGACGAGCAGGTCGGTGTGCCACCGGTCACCGTGTCGTCGCCGTCGAACTGGGTAACCCAGACCCGGTCGGAGTAGACGAGTTTCAGCCAGTCCGGGTGCTTCCGGGTGACCCGCTCCCAGTCACCGTTGTGCAGCTGCCGGTAGAAGCGCGGCAGGAACTCGTGCCGTGGAACCGCCCGGAAAGCCTTGTACCACTTGGAATCGCGCAGCACACCATCGCCGAGCAGCTGGTCCGCCAGCTCGGCGCGCAAGGCCCCGGCGTCGTCCATGTCACCCACAACGGTATCCCTGTGGCGGAGCACACGCAGCGATTGCTAGCAGGGTGCTTGCAACAGCTAGCACTCACAGCTAACGTAGTTGGTGGCACGAGGAACGGGAGCGGGAACAGTGGACAAGTCCATCGACAAAGCAGTCGCGGACCTCGGCCGCAACATCGGTGAGTACATCCGCGAACAACGCAACACCGCCAAGATCTCCTTGCGGGAGCTGGCAAAGCAAGCGGGTGTCTCCAACCCATACCTCAGCCAGATCGAGCGAGGACTGCGCAAGCCGTCCGCGGAGATCCTTCAGCAGATCGCCAAGGGGCTGCGCATCTCGGCCGAGGTGCTCTACGTCGAGGCCGGGATCCTCCAGCAGCGCGAAGGCGGTGCGTTGGCGGACGCCATCGTCGCCGCGACCGATCTGACCGAGCGGCAGAAGCAGGTGCTGCTCGACGTTTACGAATCTTTCAGGCGGGAGAACTCCGCCAAGAACAAGGAGGACTGATCCCCATGCCGAAGCTCACCCAGGACGACGTTCGCAAGGCCGCCGAGCAGGGCGCGCACGCCGCGCGTCAGGCCCTTCTCGCCGCCCTCGGCGCCGGTGACCTCGCCGCCAAGGCCGTGGTCGAGGCCCTGAACAAGGCCAAGGTCCGCGCCGAGGAGGCCCGCACCCAGGCTTCCGACATCCCGGCCGAGCTCAAGGACCTGCGCGACAAGCTGCAGCCGGCCGAGCTCAAGAAGCTGGTCGACGCCTACACCACCTCCGCGGTGAACCTGTACAGCTACCTCGCCGAGACCGGTGAGCAGACGCTGGAGCAGATCAAGGCCCAGCCGCAGGTCAAGCAGGCCGTGGAGCAGGTCGAGCAGGCCGTCGAGGCCGCGCAGAAGCGCGCCGAGTCCGCCGCCGCCGACGCCCGCGAGCTCGCGGACGACGTGCTCGGCAAGGTGACCCGTCGCACCCGCTCGATCGGCGAGAAGGTCGCCCACGAGGTCGAGGACGGCGCCGAGAAGCTGGCCGAGGAGATCGTCGAGGTCGGTGGCGACGCCGCGCACGAGGTCCGCAGCACCACCCGCAAGGCCGCGAACCGCACCGCGCCCCGCAAGCCGGCGACGACGACCCGCAGCACCGGCACGACCGCTGCGGCCAAGAAGACGACGACCACGACGAACACCACCAAGTGAGTCGCTGAAGTCCGCTGAAAAGGGGGAGCACGCCATCGAGGCGTGCTCCCCCTTTTCGCGTTCGTGAGGGGAGTGAGCCTCGCGGGGCCGCTCCCCTCTTGGCGTAGCGGCACGTAGTCTGGGCCCGTGGTCTTCAACGTGCCGGACTTCAGCTTTGCCAACCTCGACGGCATTGTGTACTTCCTCGCCGACCTGGTGTTCACGATCGTCGGGCTGTTCGCGTTCTTCCACGCGCTGACCCAGCGCGTCGACGCGTACACGGCCGCCGAGAGAATGACGAAGCCCGCCTGGCTGGGCATCACCGGTGGTGGCGCGGCCGCGATGCTGCTCTTCTCGCCCGCCGGCTTCGGCTCGATCTTCTGGCTGGCCGGCCTGGTCGCGGTGCTCGTGTACATGGTGGACGTGCGCCCGAAGCTGATCGAGGTCCAGCGCGGCCCCCGCTGGTGATCACGCAGTCCTACGGCTCCGGTTCGCCGGTGACCCTGGTCGCTCACGGCCTCGGAGCCACAGCCGGCGAGGCGCGGATTCCCGCCTCCGGGCTGCCGGGCACGCGCGTCGTCGTGACGCTCCCCTCGCACGGTTCCGCTCCCGACGCCCCTCCCGGTTACTGGGACTACGGCCGAATCGCTGACGATCTCTCCACTGTTTCCGCTGATCACGCCGTTGGTGTCTCACTGGGCGCCGGGGCGTTGGTGCGGCTGCTGTCTCATTCGCCTGATCGCTTCAAGCGCGTGGCTCTGCTGCTGCCCGCGGTGCTGGATCAGCCACGTCCGGCTTTCACGTTGCAGCAGCTCTCCGACCTGACCGTGGGGCCGCCTGCTTACGTCGCCGAGCGGCGGGAGGCGTTGAGTCGCCTCTCGGCCGCCGCCGAGCAGCTGCCCGGCCAGGTCGCGGTCTCCGATGCCTCTGTTCTGGCCGCCGTGTCGATTCCGGTGCTGGTCATCGGGGCTGTGGGTGATCCGCTGCACCCCGAGGACGTGGCCAAGGCGACGGCGGCGGCGTTCCCCAACGGCTCGTTGTGGCTGGTCGACTCGCCCTCGCCGATGATCACGCACCGTGCCGAGGTGCGGCACAGATTGGTCGAGTTCTTCGCTGGGTAGCCGTTGTTCATGGCCGAACAGAAGAAGATCGCATTCCTGGTCGCGACGGAGGGCATCGAGCAGGTCGAGCTCACCGACCCGTGGGCGCACGTCGAGAAGGCCGGCGGAGTGCCGCGCCTGCTCGCGCCGAGGCTCGGTGAGGTGCGCGGGTTCAACCACCTGACGCCTGCCGACGCGTTCCCGGTCGACCTCGCCTTCGCAGATGCGACCGCGGACGACTTCGACGGCGCGGTCATTCCCGGCGGTGTGGCCAACGCGGACTTCCTGCGGATGGACCCTCATGCCATTCAGCTGGTGAAAGAGCTGGTGGCGGCCGGTAAGCCGATCGCGTCGATCTGCCACGGGCCGTGGTTGCTCGTTGAGGCCAACGTGGTGCGCGGCAAGATGCTGACCTCGTTCCCGAGCCTGCAGACCGACATCCGCAACGCGGGCGGTGACTGGGCTGACGAGGAGGTCAGGGTGTGTGACATGAACGGCTGGACGCTGGTCACGTCGCGCAATCCCGACGACCTGCCGGCGTTCAACCGAGCAGCCTTGAAGGCCTTCGGGCTGTGAGCGGGGTCTGCAGCCCCCGCTCAGCCTCTTAGAGGCGCGTCTGCGCGTAGTGCTTCATCGCGGCGTTGGACCACTCAGCCACGCCTTCGACCTGGGCGTCCAGCTGCGACCTGAACTCATCCTCGAGGTACAGGTCGGCGAGTCCCGAGTAGGACTCCCGGTTGGGCGTCCAGGACAGGCAGATCCACCGGTAGTGCCGGTCGATCAGCTCCTGCGTCTCCGGCGCGTCGGCCGCGACACCGGCCGCGAACAGCTCCGTCGCCCGCGTGACGATGTCCTGCCACTCCTGCAGGAACCTGTCGGCGTCCGCCTTGGTGGCACCCTGCCAGCGCTTCTTGCTGCTGGCGAGGTGCTCCTTGACGCCCTCGCCGAAGCGGTCGACCAGCTGTGCCTCGTACTCCTTCTGCTTGGCGGCGTCGAAGCCGTCGAACAGCTCTTCCATCTTCACCTCGTCCCCTCCTTCCAGTTCTTCGATCGTTCGCGCGACGGTGTTGGCCAGCCGGTCCAGCCTGCGACGTTCGTCCTGCAGCCACCGGTGGTGGTTGCGCAGGACCGTCAGCTGGTCCGTGCCGTTCAACATGTCCGCCACCACGTCGAGGCCCAGGCCCAGGTCGCGCAGCAGCAGGATCTGCTGCAGACGGTGAACCTGTTCCTTCTCGTAGTAGCGGTAGCCGTTGTCGCCGACCCAGGCCGGTGACAGCAGCCCGATCGAGTCGTAGTGCCGCAGCGTCCTGGACGTCACCTTCGACATCCGGGCCACCTGGGCGATCGACCAGGCCATTTCGGTTCCCCCTTCGCGCTCCCCAACAACGCTAAACGTTGACGCAACGTCAAAGTCAACGTGCCTGTTGAAAGTACGCGGGGACCTTTCGTACTACAGGAGAGGACGCGGGGGCCCCGCGTGCGGGCTGGCAGGATGGGCGAGGTGTGGACGATCGCTGGATTGTTGGAACCCGTACCCGTGCTCTCGCGGCTGGACCTGGTGCCCGCACC
>JAVXWK010000546.1:0-4381 GCA_032230575.1 Pseudonocardiales bacterium
TTTGCAAGAAACGTGCGCTACTGAATTACTTCGCGCAACAAACCGAAAGCACATTTCGCGCGTTGGCGACTAAGCTGAGACCACTTCCCGGAGCCGCCATGACGTCGACCCTATCGCCCATCGAGCTCGAGCGCCACTACGGCGCGCGCAACTACGACCCGCTCGCGGTCACCCTGGAGCGAGGCGAAGGGGTGTGGCTGTTCGACACCGCCGGCCGGCGCTACCTCGACATGATGTCGGCCTACTCGGCGGTGAGCTTCGGCCACGGCCACCCGGTGCTGCTGCAGGCGCTCACCGAGCAGGCGCAGCGCCTGGCCATCACCTCGCGCGCCTTCCACACCGACAAGCTGGGTCCCTTCCTGCAGCGGCTGTGCCGCATGACCGGCATGGCGCGTGCGCTGCCGATGAACTCCGGCGCGGAGGCCGTGGAGTCCGCGATCAAGGTCGCGCGCAAGTGGGCATACCAGGTCAAGCGCGTGCCGGAGGGCACAGCCGAGATCATCGTGGCCGGCTCCAACTTCCACGGCCGCACCACGACCATCGTGTCGTTCTCGACCGACGAGACCGCGCGCAACGACTTCGGCCCCTTCACGCCGGGCTTCAAGGTCGTCAAGTACGGCAACCTCGACGAGATCGAGTCCGCGATCACGCCCCGCACGGCGGCGATCCTGATCGAGCCGATCCAGGGCGAGGCCGGCGTCGTCGTGCCGCCCGCCGGGTACCTGCCGGGCATCCGCCGCCTGTGCGACGAGCACAACGTGCTGATGATCGCCGACGAGATCCAGTCCGGACTCGGCCGCACCGGTGACCTGTTCGCGCTGGACCACGAGGGTGTGCGCGCCGACCTCTACACGCTCGGCAAGGCTTTGGGCGGCGGCATCCTGCCGGTGTCCGCGGTGGTCGGTTCTCGCGCTGTGCTGGGCGTGCTGAAGCCCGGCGAGCACGGCTCCACGTTCGGCGGCAACCCGCTGGCCTGCGCTGTCGGCCGTGCCGTGGTGCGGCTGCTGGAGACCGGCGAGTACCAGGAGCGTTCGCGTGAGCTGGGCGCCTACCTGCACTCTTCGCTGGGTGCGCTGGTGGGTTCCGGCATCGCCGAAGTGCGCGGGCGTGGCCTGTGGGCCGGTGTCGAGATCTCCCCCGGTGGCCCGGTCGGTCGCGCGGCCTCCGAATCGCTGGCCGCCCGTGGCGTGCTGTGCAAGGAGACGCAGGCGACCACGCTGCGCGTCGCCCCGCCGTTGGTGATCACGCGTGACGAGATCGACCTGGGCGTCCAAGCGATCGCCGAGGTGGTTCGTCCCGTTTAGGCTCAATTTGATCTCGATGAACGGCGCTTTTGTGCTCCTGAGGTGGACAAAAGCGCCGTTCATCGTTTGCCCTGGGGCATGATGACTCGTATGGGTGAACGGGTGAGGGCTGAGGCTGCCGCGGCGCTGGGCACTTGGACTGAGCCGGAAGAGGTCTACGCGGCCGGACGTGCGCTGCGGTCCTCTGTGGACTTCAAGGCGCATCGGGCGGTGTCGTTGGCCGCTGCCAGGCCTTCCGTGCTGGAGTTCATGAACGCCAGCAACTCCGGACGCCTGGAGCACCTGATCCCGTTGCGCGTGGGCCGGATGCTCGCCAACCCGTTCGCGTTCTTCCGCGGTGCCGCCGGACTCCAGGCGGGCGATCTCGCCACCGGATGCGCGACCGGACTTCACGCTCAGCTGTGCGGTGATGCACACGCAGCGAACTTCGGCCTCTACGGCACGCCCGAGGGCCAGATCGTCATGGACATCAACGACTTCGACGAGACGCAGCCCGGCCCCTGGGAGTGGGACCTCAAGCGGCTCGTGGCGTCGCTGGTGCTGGCAGGTCGAACCGGTGGTGTGTCGGACAAGGGTTGCCGCGAGGCCGCCGAGGACGCCGTGCGCGCGTACCGGGGTGCGATAAAGCACCTGGCGGAGCAGCCGTTCATGGACTCGTGGACCGCGCTGGGCGACGAGTCGGTCCTGTCGAAGGTGAAAGCCGACGACCTGATCAACGACTTCTCCAAGGCCGCCGAGAAGTCCCGCAAGAACACCAGCGCCCGGTTCGCCGCGAAGTGGACCGCGCACGACGGCGAGAAGTGGCGCTTCATCACGAACCCGCCGACGTTCACCGATGTCTCCGCTGAGACCGAGGCCGCCGTGATCGCCGCGCTGCCGTCCTACGTGGACACTCTGCGCGAGTCGCGTCGCAACCTGATCATGCGCTACGGCGTGTCGGACGTGGCGTTCCGCGTCGTCGGCACCGGCAGCGTCGGCCTGCGCAACTACCTCATCCTGTTGCACGGCAACGGTTCCGAGGCCTTGGTGCTGCAGGCCAAGGAAGCTCGTTCGTCCGCGCTGGAGCCGTTCCTGGACGTCGAGCCCGCCAAGCACGAGGGCAAGCGGATCGTGCACGGCGCGCGGCTCGTGCAGGCGGAGACGGACATCCTGCTGGGCTGGACGACGATCGAGGGCCGCCCGTTCATCGTGCGGCAGTTCCGCAACCGCAAGGGCGAGATCGACGCGACCACGTTGAAGCGCGACGACCTCGACGACTACGGCCGCTTCGCGGGCGCGCTCCTGGCTCGCGCGCACACGCGTTCCCTCGACCCACGACTGCTGGCGGGCTACTTCCAGAACGGAGGCGGCGAGGACCTCGACGAGGCCTTCGCCAAGTACGCGTTCGACTACGCCGACCAGACCGAGGCCGACCACGCCGCTCTCGTCGACCTGGTCAAGAACGGCAAGCTGCCCGCCGTCGTCGAGGACCGCTGACGCGCCTTCGGGCCTACGCCGGAAAGTTCACCTAGCCTGGCGGTATGAAGATCCGCCGCGCCGCCACCCCCGACGACGTGTTCGCCGCAGCGCACCTGTTCGACGCGCCGCCGCTGCCGGACGCGACGTCGCGGTTCCTGGCGCAGGATCACAGCCACCTGCTGATCGCCTACCTCGGCGACCAGCCGGCCGGGTTCGTGTCCGGAGTGGAGACGACGCACCCGGACAAGGGCACCGAGATGTTCCTCTACGAGCTGGGCGTGGCCGACGCGTTCCTGCGCCGCGGCATCGGCACCGCGCTGGTGGAGGCGTTGAAAGCCCTTGCCGCGGAACGGGGTTGCTACGCGATGTGGACCGGCACCGCCGCGGACGACGCGGCGGCTCAGGCCACCTACAAGAAGGCGGGCGGGTCGATCGACGACGGCGCCTTCGTCAGCTGGGAGCTTTGACCTGACCGACCAGCGCCTGCCAGGCGTCGCTCGAAAAATCTCGCACCAGTACGTCAAGCGCGAGCGAAGCTTCAACGCAACCACTGTCGCCGGTGTACATGCTCTTACGTCAGGAGCGCTCGTGCGCCTTGAGGATTCTTTCGCAGTCCACTGACGTACTCCGCCAGCATCCTTCGGGATTGAACGTCGTCCAAGGCAATTGCATCCAACCGTGCAAAGAGCTTCTCCGCCCTCTTGACCGCGGCGCCGTCCTGGGCGAAGACGCGGGCCAGGTCGTTCTCGGTGTAGACCACCGGCAGCGCCTTCTCGAACTTGTACAGAGTTGCCTTCGACCACAGGGCAGCAGCCATGAACTTCGCGGGCACGACGCGCAGGACGTGCGTCCTGAAGAGCATGCGCTTGTACTGCTCCGCCATGAGCCGGTCGTCACCAAGCCTCATCTGGAGAGCCAGTTCGTGCACGTAGAAGGTGCACTCCGGGCGTTGCGGCCGCCGCAGGATCGCCTGACGTTCGGTGCGCAGGTCGACGAACATCTCGACGTTCTCAGGCTCCTCGATCGCGGCCACCGCGATCAGTTCGTGGGCATAGCTCCTGGTCTGGAGCAGGCCAGGAGCCGTCAGCTTGTCGTAGGTGGTGATCTTCGAAGCCGTCGTCTCGGTCATGGCGATCGTGCGAAGGTTGTCCGGCACCTGCGCGAAGTACAGGTCGAAGGCGTGCCGGTAGCGGAGCTTGAAGTCCTCCAGGAAGTCGAGGTCCTTGCCGCACGCCGTGAAGAGCTGCGCGAGATCGATCTCGCTGGCGCGGGCGCGGCCGTGCTCGATGTTGGAGACCTTGCTTGGATCCCATCCAAGCTTTATGGCCAACGCACGGCCGTTCAGGCCCGTGTAGGTCACGCGCAGCCGACGCAGTTCGTCGCCCAGGTCCCTGCTGTACGCGGTGGAGGTGAACGCAGTCATAACCTTCGACGCTATTGCTGGGAGTTACTCCAAGCCTGCGCTCGTTCGGGTGAAAACGTCTAGGTCCACACTGGTTCGTCCACTTCGGACACTTTACCGTCCGCGCGGAAGTGCAGGAACCTGTCGAACGACTTCGCGAACCACCGGTCGTGCGTGACGGCGACGACCGTACCTTCGAAGTCGTTCAACGCGTTCT
>JAVXWK010000563.1:0-6053 GCA_032230575.1 Pseudonocardiales bacterium
GCGTGATCGCGAAGGTCTCCGACCTGCGAGCGTTCACCGGACTCTCTGCCGTCACAGTCGGCGCCGTGCTGGGCGACACTGCGCCGGACGGCACGACCATCGTCACCGCCAGGGTGTCCGTCGCGAAGCTCAACCAGGTGCGTCAGCACCGCAGCGTCGTGAGTCTCAAAGCAGCGCAACGACTGCGGCCCGTGCTCAAGAAGACCACGTCGGAGATCAGCGCGAGGCCGACTGACCTCCCGGCGGGCAGCGGGGCGGACGGCGGCCGCGGCGTGGTCGTGGGGATCGTCGACTTCGGCTGCGACTTCGCGCACGAGAACTTCCGCAACGACGATGGCACCAGCCGGTTGCTGAAACTGTGGGACCAGAACGGTTCCGGCGACGGCGAGGGCGCCTTCGGCTACGGCACCGTCCACGAGAGCGCGGCCATCAACGCCGCGCTGACGGAGCAGGAGCAGGACCCGTACTCGGCGCTCGGCTACCAGCCCGATCCGAACGAGCCCGCCCATGGCACGCACGTCATGGACATCGCGGCCGGCAACGGACGCACGCCCGGTGTCGCACCGGCCAGCGACCTGGTCTTCGTGGACCTCGCCGGCAGCGACATTCCGTTCGACGGCGGCGCCGTCGTGGGCAGCAGTCTCGGTGACTCGGTGCAACTGCTCGAGGCGTTGGCGTTCATCTTCGAGACGGCCGGTGGCAGACCGTGCTCGATCAACGTCAGCCTCGGCACCAACGGCGGGCCGCACGACGGCACCACGCTGGTCGAGCAGGGCATCGACCGCCTGCTCACCCAGAAGCCCAACCGTTCGGTGTGCATCGCGGCGTCCAACTCGTTCGCCGACGGCATCCACGCGGCGGCGAACGTGCCCGCGAACGGTTCGCACGACCTCACCTGGCAGGTGTTCGAGGACGACGACACCCAGAACGAACTCGAGCTGTGGTACTCGGGTGAGCAGGAGCTGGCTCTCGAGCTGGTCACCCCGGAGGGACAGAGCATCGGGACGCTCGGCCTCGGCGAGAGCGGAACCGTGACACAGGCGGGCAAAGTCGTCCTGTTCGCGGCGAACCGCCCGCGCGACCCGAACAACGGCGACAACGCCATCGGCGTGTTCCTGTCGCCGTCGATGCCGAGCGGCACCTGGACTCTCAAGCTGCACAACGAGAACGCCACGGAGAAGGTGCCGTTCCACGCGTGGATCGAGCGCGACGACGTGGGCCAGTCCTGCTTCGAGGAGCCACTGGACAACTCGCACACCGTCGGCTCGATCTCCTGCGGGCACAAGACGATCGTGGTCGGGTCGTACGACGCGCACGTGGCGGAAGAGCTGCCGTTGTCCGAGTTCTCCAGCTCCGGCCCCACGCGCGACGGGCGCCGCAAGCCAGAGGTGTCGGCGCCCGGCCACGACGTCGTGGCGGCGGCCTCGTTGACGGGCGGTGGCACGGTGGCGATGTCCGGCACGAGCATGGCGGCTCCCGCGGTGACCGGATGCGTCGCGTTGCTGCTGGCGGCGGCACACACGCAGGGCAGATCCCTGACCGTCGAAGAGATCCGCGCGCTCGTCATCGGTTCTGCTCGGGTCGACCCGCCGGAGACCGGAACGCACGACCTGCGCTACGGCGAGGGAAGGGTGTCGGCCGCAGCCATGATCGAGAAGATGATGATGCGGTAGCCCACCCCGTTCGCAGCGCCTAACCTGGGCGGATGAGGCTCGAGCCGGGCGACGGTCCAGCTGACGACCACACGCCCCAGCGCGTGGTCGTCAAGGTGCGCACGCCGGGCTACGTCCCGCCGGGGTTCACGGTGCGCGCCAGGATCGACGACGAGTTGTACACCGCGGACGCGAGCGAGGTCCAGGTGGCGGCGGCGCTGAAGGACCCACAGGTGATCTCGGTGGAGCACGGCCGGCGGCTGCACGAGGAGAAGCGGCCAGAGTGACCCTGTGCCCCGTGCTCACCGATGTGGGCCCGGTCGAGATCGACGTGCCGCGGGAACGCGACGCGAGCTTCGAGCCCAGAATCGTGGCCAAGCGGCAGAGGCATCTGGGTGGCGTGGACGAGATGGTGATCTCGTTGGCCGCCAAGGGTTTGACGACTGGGGAGATCTCCGCGCATCTGGCGGAGGTCTATGGCGCCGAGGTCTCGCGGCAGACCATTTCCACGATCACCGACAAGGTCATCGAGGGCATGGTCGAGTGGCAGAACCGGCCCCTCTATCCGGTGTATCCGGTGATCGAGAACGCCACAACCTGGGTGTCCGCACTAGTTCGGTGCCGCGATGCAGTACTCGCAGGTGGACCGGCGCGTTCCAGGTCGTCGACGTGCACGAGCTAGGCTGGCTCGACCAGTCAGCGGCGACGAGGGGTTGGGGCCTGTGGCTCGGCGTTCGGACTCACCGGTGGTGATCCTGAGCATCCTGCTCGTGCTTTCACTCGCCGGGTGGTTCGGCTTCGACTACCTGCACGAACGGCTCTCCTCTTCGAGCTGTGACACGGTCGCCACGCTCAGCGTCGTGGCCGCGCCGGGCATCGCCTCGGCCGTGGCCCGCGTGTCGGAAAGGGACGGTGCCGCGTGCTACCGAGTCGAGGTGATAGCGCGGGATTCCGCTGAGGCCGTCGAGTCCCTCGCGCAGGCCAAACCGGATGTGTGGATCCCGGAGTCGTCCCAGTGGCTGCTGCGCGCCCAGCGGCGGGGTGCGTGGGACATCCCCGTCACGGGCCCGTCGATCGCGTCCTCGCCCATCGTGCTGGGGCTGACCGAGACCGCCGCGCGGCAGTTCGGCTGGCCAGAGCGAACGCCCACCTGGGCCCAGGTGTTCAGCGGCGAGCCGGCGATCGGACTCGTCGACCCGGCCGTCGACCCGGCAGGCCTGTCGGCGTTGATCGCCACAGGTGAGCTGACCGGATCCGCTCCGGACCCGGCCGGTTCCTATGCCCTGACGCTGCGCAAGCTCACCAAGCACACCGTCCAGAAGCCCGCCGAGCTGTTCGATCCCGCCCGGCCACTGGACGGCGTGGTGACACCGGAGTCGGACTTGGGAAAACACGGTCTGGTCGGGGTGTACGCCGATCCCGCCGTGCCTTCGCTGGACTACCCGTACGTCGTCCTGCCCGGTTCCGATCAGGGCAAACGTGATGTGGCGCAACAGTTCCTGAGCCGCTTACTCGACCAGACCTCCGCCGGGCAGTTCGCCGAGGAGGGCCTACGCGGGCCCGACGGGCGGGCGCTCGGGGGTTCGAGCGCCGCGGTGGTCCGACCGGTCGCGCCTCCCGCCGACCCCGACCAACTGCTCAACCAGTGGGCGGCGGTCAACCGCAGCGCCCGGATGCAGGTGCTGCTGGACGTGTCCGGGTCGATGGCCCAGGTCGTCCCCGGGGCCGCCACCGACCGGATGACGCTCACCATCCGGGCCGCCGAGTTGGGCATCAGGCTGTTCAAGCCGACCACGAAGATCGGCCTGTGGCGGTTCTCCACGAACCTCGACGGCGACAAGGACTACAAGGAACTCCTGCCGGTGCGGCCGGTGGGTGAGCTCCTGGCCGACGGCTCGCTGGATGAACTCCGCAAGGTCAAGGCGATCCACAACGGCGCCACCGGCCTGTACGACTCGGTGCTGGCCGCCTATACCTCGGCCCGGCAGAACTGGGAGCCGGGCCGGATCAACCTGGTGGTGGTGCTCACCGACGGCAAGAACGAGGACCCCCAAGGGATCAACCAGGAACAGCTGCTCGCCCAACTGGCCGAGTTGCAGGACCCGAAACGGCCACTGCAGATCATCGGCATCGGCATCGGGCCGGACATCGACCCGGTCGAGCTGCGGGCGATCTCGCGGGCGACCGGCGGCGACGCCTACACCACCGGGGACCCGACCAAGATCGTCGACGTGTTCTACGCAGCGATGGGCAGGTTGCTGGAGACGTGACCACCACCACCGAACCGCGGCAGATCGTCCTGGCCTGGCCCCGGCCGATCACCCTGGCCGCGGTCGCGATCGGCGTCATCCCGTTCGCGATCCACGCCTGGATGGCGTTCAACGGCTACTTCGGGCACGACGACTTCGTGATCCTGAACCGGGCGGCGGCCCACGGGCCGTTCGACCTCGACTACCTCTTCCAGGACTACAGCGGCCACCTGGCGCCCGGCATGTTCCTGCTGGCGTGGTTCATCACGGCGGTCGCGCCGCTGAGCCACGTGTTCGCCGTGCTCCCCCTGCTCGTGATGCTCGCGGTGGCGTCCCTGCTGTTCTGGCGGGTGCTGACGCGGTGCTTCGGGTCGCGCTGGACACTGCTGTTGCCGTTCGCGGTGTACGCGTTCTCCCCCCTGATCCTGTACCCCACGCTGTGGTGGGCCTACGGCGTGCAGCTCTTCCCGTTGCTGCTGACCATGTTCGGCGCGATCAACGCGCACCTGACCTACCTGCGCACCCGCGTCACGAAGCAGGTCGTCATCACCCTGCTGTGGACCGTCGCCGGGCTGGCCTTCTACGAGAAGGCGGCGTTGTTCATCGCCGTGCTGTTCGGGCTCACGCTGCTGCTGGGCGAACGGGTGCCGTGGCGGGTGTGGCTGGCGCACGGGGTCCCCCTCGTCGCGTTCGCCGTCCTGTTCCTCAGCCTCACCACCAGCCGTGTCAAGAACGACCTGCCGTCCGCGTATTCCATTGTGGAGTTCGTCGGCCTCGCGATGGTGAACACCTTCCTGCCGGGGTTGTTCGGCGGCCCGTGGACCGGTCCCGCGCCCGGCGCGACCATCTCGACGTCACCGCTGTGGCTGCGCCTCACCGTGGCCGCGGTGGCCGTGGTGGTGCTCGTGGGCGGACTGCTCAAGGCGCCGCGGCGCGCTGGGGCGGCGTGGCTGATGCTGGCCGGGTACTTCGCGGTCGACCTGGGGCTGGTGATCGTGACCAGGCTGCCCGAGATCGGGCCACTGATCGGCAACGACCCCCGGTACATCGCCGACGCGGTGCCGATCGCCGTGCTCTGTGCGACGTTCGCGTTCCTCGAACCGGGCGAGCGCACCGGCGGCCTGAAACGGCCGGTCGTGCTCGGCCTGGTGACGCTGCTCGGGATCAGCGCCACGTTCAGCTTCCTGTGGCTCGCACCCGGTATGCGGTTCGCCAAGTCGGAGCAGTACGTCAGCACCGCGCGTGCCGCGCTGACGGCGAACCCGTCGATCGTGCTCTACGACACGCATGTCCCGAACGAGGTCATCTCGGAGTGGTTCATCTACGACAGCCTGGCATCCAGGGTGGTCGGTCTGCTCCCTCAGCGGCCGAAGTTCGACCAGCCCGCAGAGGAGATGTTCCTGCTGGACGACAACGGATCGCCGCGCAGGATCACCGGCGTCAAGGATCCGGTCGTCGGCAGGAAAGGTCCGGTGGCCGACTGCGGCTACCCGGTCGGCGGCCAGGTCGTGACGATTCCGCTGAGCAGCCGGGTGGAGGGCCGTCGGCTGCTGCGGATGGAGTACTACACCTCCAGCGCGGGCCCGGTGCGGCTCGCGCTGGGAACGGTCGCCCAGGAGGTGAACCTCGCCGAGGGCCTGCACGTGCTGTACGTCGTCGTCGTGAACAGCGGCTCAGACCGGCTGGAGATCAACCGCGGCACCGAAGTGGACCCGATATGCGTTGTGGACGTCCGGATCGGTTCCCCTACAACGTGACCGGACCTAAACTCCGGCGAATGACATTCGACCAGGTGCGCCGCGACTGGACCCGGCTCGGTGAAGCGGATCCGCTGTGGGCGGTGCACGTGGCGCCGGACAAGCGCGGCGGCCGGTGGGAGGTCGACCAGTTCCTCGAACTGGGGCGGCAGGACGTGGCGGTCGCCCGTGAGTGGCTCGCCCGGCTCGACCTGCCGGTGACCTGGCGGCGGGTGCTGGACTTCGGGTGCGGGGCCGGGCGGCTGTCACAGGCGCTGGCCGAGCACGCCGACGAGGTCGTCGGCGTGGACGTCTCGCCGCCGATGCTCTCCACCGCCGAGAACCTGGACCGCAGCGGCGGGAAGTGCCGGTTCGTCCACAACGACACGCCGGATCTGCACCGGTTCCCCGCCGGC
>JAVXWK010000613.1:0-3969 GCA_032230575.1 Pseudonocardiales bacterium
TCGCGGACGACTCCGGGCTCGCGGTCGACGAGCTGAACGGCATGCCCGGCGTGCTGTCGGCCAGGTGGTCCGGCCGGCACGGTGACGACGACGCCAACCTGGATCTGCTGCTGGGCCAGCTCGGCGACGTGCCGGACGAACGCCGTGGTGCGGCGTTCGTGTCGGTGGTCGCGATGGTCGTGCCCGGTGGCGAAGAGGTCGTCGTGCGCGGTGAGTGGCGTGGCACGTTGCTGCGGGCTCGGCGTGGGGCGAACGGGTTCGGCTACGACCCGATCTTCGTGCCCGAGGGGTACGAGATCACCTCGGCCGAGATGACGGCGGAGGAGAAGGACGCGGAGTCGCACCGCGGCCGCGCCCTCAAGCTCCTGGTCCCGTACCTGCGCAAACTCGGTTAGACGGTGGCGTGTGCGTGGGACGCGACAGAGACCACGCACACGCCGGCCGCGATCAACGCCATGCCGGAGAGCATCGCGAGGTTCAGCGGGTCGGCGAACAGCACGCGGCTGGTGACGGCGACCAGGGCGATGCCCGCGCCTGCCCAGATCGCGTAGGTGATGGCCACGGGCACGCCCATCTGGATCACCCGCGATTCCAGGTAGAGAGCGGTGAGGAAACCCGCTCCCAGGCCGATCACTGGCCACGGTTTCGTGAAGCCGTCCGAGTACTTCAGACAAAGGGTCGCGAAAACCTCCGCGCCCACGGCGGCGGCGAGCAATATCCACTTGAGCATTGAATTTTCCCAGCACGAAATGCACGCAGCGCAAGGCGTGCGTGTTTGAGGACGAACGGGCGACGGGGCCTAGAAGGCCAGGTCAACCGCCTCGCGTGGGGAAGTGGACGCGCAAGACGAAATCAGACGGGATGTCGGGGCCGCGAGGTGCCGTCAAGCGACACACGGTGTATCACCCTCACCGGAACAAGGGGCGGCATTTGTTGCACGCCCTCACCTCGACCATACCCGAAGAAGGGACCGCCGCGGCAACTCGATGCGGCGGCGGCCCCGAAAAGAACTCAGGCGGGGAGTTCGCGCAGCAGCTTGGCGACGTGGCCGGTGGCGCGGACGTTGTACATGGCCTTGACGATCTTGCCGTCGGGGCCGACGAGGATCGTCGAGCGGATGACGCCCTGGACGGTGCGGCCGTAGTTCTGCTTCTCGCCGTACGCGCCCCACTCGACCAGAACGGTCTTGTCCTGGTCGCCGAGCAGCGGGAAGTCGAGGCCCTCCGAAGAGCGGAACTTGGCGAGCTTCTCCTGCTTGTCCGGCGAGATGCCGACGACCTCGTAGCCGGACTCGGCGAGGACGCCCAGGTTGTCGCGGAAGTCGCAGGCCTGCTTGGTGCAGCCCGGCGTGCTCGCGGCCGGGTAGAAGTACACGACCACGGACTTGCCGAGGTAGTCGGACAGGGACACCGGCTTGCCCTCGCTGTCGGGCAGCGTGAAGGTGGGCGCGGTGTCTCCGGGTTCGAGACGACTGGTCATGCCTGCAGACTAGGCCTGGCCCTCGAAGACGGTGGCGACGTCCTGGCCCTGGCCACCCGGCTGGATGGTCAGCCGCATCTGCACGGGCAGCTCGGACACGGCGAACGCCACCTGGAGCTGGGTGTCGCGGCCTGGCGGGAGCTCCGCGACGGCGCCGGCGAGGCCGTTGAGGCCCTGGATCGAGTCGACCAGTTCGGAGGCAGGGGAGTCGTCGGCTGTGGCGCGCACGGCCAGCTGGGACGGGCGGTACGAGGTCTTGGAGCCGTTGTAGACGGTGATCGTGAAGACCGCGGTGCGCTTGGCCGGTGGGATGGCTGTGGCCGACGGGGCCAGTGAGCGCGGGGCGGACACGACGACGGACAGGCCAGAGGCCCACACGCGCTGGGTGCCGAACGCGGCGGCACCGGACGCGCTGGGGGTCTCGGCTCGCTGTTCGACTGTCAGGTTCTCGTCCGGGGTGACGGCGACACCGGGGCCCGCACATCCCGCCACGGCCAGCAGCAGGCACAGGCCCGCGGCCGATTTGGCGAACTTCACGAACTCCCCTTTCCCACCCCGGCGGTGGGTGTGAACGACTCACGTCAACTGTGACGGTGCCGAAGGGGTGGTGGGGACCGAAGAGGGGCCTTGAAGCGCACCTGGTGCCGGGCCGTGGCCGTCTCGTGATGGGCGACGTGGGCGGCGCCACACTGTGCGCCTGCCCCACGTCGTCTTAGCGGCGAGCCGCTGGGTGAAGCTAGGGAGCGCGTCGGGGGGCGTGCGCGCTCATACCGATCATCGCCCACAGTGTGTCTGGCGCTACAAGCGGAGCCGTTTATCACCCGTTCAGAGCAGTGCCAGTCGTACGAAACGTGAAGGTCACGCCTGGCCGACTCACGTATGCGCGGCTGAACGGCCCAGGGACGGCGTCCGTTCGGCCACTTCGCTGAGCAGTTCGAAGGAACGGAGGCGGTCCGAGTGCCCGTGCACGATGGTCGTCACCATCAGCTCGTCGGCGGCCGTCGACTCCATCAACTCGTCGAGCCCCGCACGGACCGTTGAGGGGGATCCGATGATCTGGGTGGACATGCGGTCCTCGATCACCAGCTCGTCGATCTCGGTGTACGGGTAGCCCGCGGCCTCCTCGGGCGTGGACAGCGGCGCCGGACGTCCCTGACGCAGCCGCACGAACGACAGCGCGCCCGGACCGGCGATGTACCGCGCGTGCTCGTCGTTGTCCGCGACGATCACCGACGCGCAGACCATCGCGTACGGCTCTGACAGAACCTCGGACGGACGGAAGTGCCGCCGGTACAGCTCCAGCGCCGGCAGCGTGTTCTGCGCACTGAAGTGGTGGGCGAACGCGAACGGCAGGCCCAGCAGACCCGCGGCCTGCGCGCTGTAGCCGGACGAGCCGAGCAGCCAGATCGGCGGCTTGTTGCCCGCGGCGGGCACGGCGTTGAGGTCGTTGGTGCCCTCGAAGTACTTGATGAGCTCGGTCAGCTCCTGCGGGAAGTTCTCCGCCGAGAGACCGGCTTCGGTGCGCCGCAGCGCCCGTGCCGTCTTCTGGTCCGTGCCGGGCGCGCGGCCGATGCCGAGGTCGATGCGGCCGGGGTGCAGGGCCTCGAGCATGCCGAACTGCTCCGCCACCACCAGCGGCGGGTGGTTCGGCAGCATCACGCCGCCGGAGCCGACGCGGATCGTCGACGTCGCGGACGCGATGTGCTCGATCAGCACGGCGGGCACCGACGACGCGATGCCCGGCATGTTGTGGTGCTCGGCGAACCAGTAGCGGTGGTAGCCGAGCCGTTCGGCCTGCTGAGCGAGTTCCCTGGAGTTCCGCAGCGCGGTCGTCGCGTCCGAGCCGGACGTGATCGGAGCGAGGTCGAGAACGGACAGGGGGATCTCACTGAGACGGCTCATACATCGATCAACACCGATGCTTGGTGACTTCTTCCGTGACGCGGGTAACTCGTTTCGCGGAGAAGAACCGGGGCGCGCACGTGGTTGAGGTGTACGTGACGGACGTGGTGGTGATCGGCGCGGGACAGGCGGGCCTGTCCGCCTCCTACTTCCTGCGGCGGCGGGAGGTCGACCACGTCGTGCTGGACGCGAACGACGCGCCCGGCGGCGCGTGGCTGCACCGCTGGCCCTCGCTGCGGATGCGGACCGCGCACGGCATCCACGAGCTGCCCGGCATGCCGTTCGAGCAGCCTTCGCCGGACGAGCGCGCCAACGAGGCCATCCCGGACTACTTCGCCCGCTACGAACAGCTCTTCGACCTGCCGGTGATCCGCCCGGTCAACGTCACTCAGGTGCTGAACGACGGCGAACTGCTCAAGGTCGAGACCGACAACGGCGTCTGGACCACGCGCGGCCTGATCAACGCGACCGGCACGTGGCGCCGCCCGTTCTGGCCGTACTACCCGGGCCAGGAGACGTTCCGGGGCCGGCAGCTGCACACCGCCGACTACCAGGGGCCCGAGGAGTTCACGGGTAAGCGGGTTGTCG
>JAVXWK010000008.1:0-2554 GCA_032230575.1 Pseudonocardiales bacterium
GGCCCGTTCCTCACCCCGGTCCACGAGAACGTTCCCGACAAGGACAAGCCGTGGAAGGACAACTCCTTCTTCTGCTTCTGGGACCCCGCCCAGCAGGTGCGCGGCGTGATGCACGTCTCCACCTCGCCCAATGGGGAAGGGCGCCGTGCACGTTTGAGCGTCCTCGCAGGCAACACGAGCGTCGAGGTGGTGGAGCCGCTCGATTCCGGTACCTGGACGAGCGCGTCGATCACCTTCGACGGCGGCGCCGGCTTCACGGTCGACACCCCGGACCTCAAGGCCGATCTCGTCAGCACGCCGCAGTACAGCCAGGCCACGTTCTCCGGCGACACTGCACCGGTCGCCTTCGGCCTCGACAAGGACGTCCCCCTCACGCACTTCGGCCGCCCGATGCGGATCACCGGCACGGTGACCGTCGAGGGCCGCGAGATCGCCATCGACGGCGAGGGCTTCCGTGACCGCACGTGGGGCTACCGCGACGAGTCGAGCAGCCTGCAGGAGTACTACGGCTTCATGTTCGTTTTCGAAGGCTTCGGTCTACACGCGTTTCGGCTCGTCGGTCAGGATGGCTCCGACATGACGTTTGGCTACCGCCTCGACGACGACAAGGCCACCCCCGTCACGGGCCTCACGATCGTCCGCGACGCGAGCGGTCTGATGGCCGAGGCGCAGGTGACGCTCAAGGACGGCACGCAGTTCGGCATCCGCTCGGACGGGATCCAGGGCGGCTTCTGGTGCCCGATGGGCTGGACGCGGCCCGGCCCTTGCCTGAGCGCCTACGACGAGTTCCACGAGCTGCAGACTTCAGACGGCCTTCATGGTTTCGGGCTCGTCGAGCAGGGCGTCCTCAAGCAGGTGCCATGACGTCAGCCCAGCCCGGTACCCGCGGCTTTCTGAATGCCAAAGTGATCGCGCAGGAGGCGCGCGCCATCGCCGAAACCGAAGGCTTGGACGCGGTGTCGATGCGGGCCCTGGCGGACCGGCTGCAGTGCACGCCGCGAGCGCTGTATCGCCACGTCGCCGACAAGCATGCGCTACTCGAGATGCTTGCCGATGGCGCGTTCGCCGAGCTACCCGAGCCGCAGGTCGAGGCCACCTGGCAGGACGCGTACATGGAGTACTTCACGGCCATGCGCAAGCTGCTGGTCAGCACACCGGCCGTGGCGATGATCATCGCCCAGCAGGCCGTCGCGGGGGAGAACTTCCGCCGCCACATGGACCGGCTCGTC
Organism: Pseudonocardiales bacterium; assembly: GCA_032230575.1. Taxonomy (GTDB): domain Bacteria; phylum Actinomycetota; class Actinomycetes; order Mycobacteriales; family Pseudonocardiaceae; genus Lentzea. The sequence continues at coordinate 1,230 of JAVXWK010000008.1, forward strand.
GGCGTGATGACGTCCGCAGGCTTTGACGGTGAGCTCGCCGTCGAAGCCGTGGTCGCGCTCTCGTACTACACGCTCGGCGCCTCGCTGCCCGGGACCGGGCAGGTCCTCCACGACACGTACGACGTCCGCCAGGACGACGTATCCGACGAGGAGCTGCCCGTGCTCAAGGACCTGATGTCCGGCTTCGCGCAGGACTCGGCGGAGCAGCAGTTCCGCAACGCCCTGCAGCACCTCATCCGCGGCTACTCCGTAGACGCCTGAAAGGACACCAATGCCGTCGCCCACAGACACCGCCCCTGACTGGGGCGTTCTGAGCCACCCCATCCGCGATGCTGTCCCGGTGAACTCACCCCCGTGGAAGGACAATGCATACATCTGCTTCTGGGACACCGAGAGCGACGTGTACGGGACGTTGCACGTGTCGACGTCACCCAACGGTGAGGGCCGCCGTGCGCGCGTCAGCCTGCAGCACGAGGGCCGTGTAACCGAGATCATCGAACCGCTCGAGCCCGGGACGTTCACCAGCGAGTCGATCACCTTCGACGGGGGGTCGGAGTTCAGCTTCGACGTTCCCGGTCTGTCCGGAGCGGTGACATCGACGCCGCACATGTCGGTCGCGGACTTCAGCGGCGACCACGAGGCGCGCGCCTTCACGATCGTGCCGGACGAGCCGCTGATCCACTACGAGCAGGCAGCGACGATCACCGGCAACGTGACCGTCGGGGACACGGAGATCGAACTCCACGGCTACGGGTTCCGTGACCGCAGCTGGGGATGGCGCGACGAATCGGTGAGCGTCGTGGAGTACTTCGGGTTCATGTGGGTGTTCGACGACTTCGGCATCACCGGCAACCGGGCGCTCGGCGCTGACGGCGTCGACTACGTCACGATCTTTCGCGTCACCGAGACCGACGCGATCGCGGCGACCAGCGCCTCGCTCACGCGGGACGCCAGCGGCCTGTTCGCCGCCACGCACCTGGAGTTCGCCGACGGCACGTCGCTGGACGTCCGCGGCACCCATCGCGCGGCCGGATTCTGGTGCCCGATGGGCTGGGAACGCACCGGCCCGACCCTGAGCACCTACGACGAGTTCCAGCACGTGCGCACCAGCGACGGACGCGAGGGCTTCGGCCTGATCGAGCAGGGCATCACCAGGCAGCAGTACTAAGCGAGGAAGAGACCACCGATGAACCCGCCGCCGCACAGCTACGAGACCATCCTCGACGGGGACTGGGACCCCGACGCCTGGTGGAGCACCACCAACCACGGCGAGGCCGTCCCCGGTGTCATCACCCCGCTGAACTGGTCGTTCTGGGGCACGGTCG
>JAVXWK010000644.1:0-7999 GCA_032230575.1 Pseudonocardiales bacterium
GGGTTGCTGCCCAGCGAGGACTTCCAGCCCGCGTGGGCCGAGCAGCCGTTGCCGCCGATCGCCGAGAACCTCATGGATCCGGCTGGTGATCTGCCGAGCGAGCAGGAGATCGAGTGCTTCCTGGCGAGGGGGGACGAGGATGAGTCTGGTCGCTGATCCCGCGTGGCACGCCCAAGTTCGTGACGAAGGCCTTGTCGTCTACGCGGGAGCTGATCTCGCGTACCTGATTCCAGACCTGCCCAGGGCGGTGGCCGTGGCGCTGGCAGGACTGTTCGAGCCAGTTTTGAGGGGAGTGGCTCGAACGGTCGACGAAAGCCGGTAGGGGGAACCGGTTCGCCGGCACGTGGCCCAGCTGAGGACCCTGGGCGCTCTCCGCCCGGCGGGGTTGCCATCACCAGAACCGCGGCCTTCGGGGGTTGGCACGCGGTTCGTCGGTGAGGCGCCCGCCGGGCTGGTGGAGCGGTTGCCGCACAACGACAGTCCGGACCTGCTGCTCGTTGTGCGGACGACAGGCACGTTGGTCGACCTGGTCGAGGTGGCGCGCGAAACCACTGTCCCGCACCTGTTGCTGGACCTCGCGTACCACCACACCGCCGCGATCGGGCCCTTCGTGGTGCCCGGTTCCGGCGCGTGCCTGGCGTGCCTCGCGGTGCGGGCGGGACGGCGGTGGGGGGATCCGCCGCCTCCTCCGCATCCGGGAGCTGTCGCCTCCGATTTTCCGATTTCTCTTGCGTTGCAGGCCGTTCAGAACATCCTGGGCGGTTCGCTGGCACTGCTCGACGCGGTCGTGACCGTCAACCTGGACGAGTTCACGACGACCCGCGAGAGCGTGCTGCCCGCCGCCGACTGCGAGATCTGCCCCGCGCTTCCAGTCGGGCGCGTGTCATTGCCTTGGGGGGACCACCTTGACCACAGCAGTCCGGTTACCTGACCAGTTCTCACCGGGTGCGGCCGCCGCGAACGCCGCGACTCCCACCTGTTGCTGTTGTTGTTGCTGTTGCGCGGTTTCCTCGGTGGGCGCGGCCGTGCACATCCCGGAAGCGCTGTACCAGGACACCAAAGAGCTCGAACGCCCGCGCAGCGCGCTTGTCCTGCCCGCCGCTCTGTACCCGCTGCTCGTCATCGTGCTGCCGTTCGTCACGATGGGCGGGATCTTCGACCTGCACTGGGGCTGGTGGGTCGGCGGTTTCGGCGTGGCGCTGGTGTGGGCACTCGCGGTCGGAGCGATTTCCAAGTCACCCAAACCGTTCGCCAGCGCCCTGCGGCTGCTGGGCTGGGGGCTGCTGTGGTGTCTCGAGATCACCGTCGTGCTGTTGATGCTCGGGCCGCTCGCGGTGGCCACGCATTGGGCCGTGGCGCTCGGGGTCTACGTCTTCGGGGCTTTGGCGTTCGGGTACAAGCTGTGGAAGCACTACCGGGACAAGCGGTGAAGACCGTCGCGGAAGCGCTGATCGAGCGCGCGGTCGGGTGGCGACAGGGTGTGGTGTCGCAGCTGCATCCCGTGCCGCACAGCCTGTCCGATGTGGACATCGAAGGCTGGGCCGCCGTGCCCGAGCCCTTCGCCAGCGGTGGCACTTCCGGTGGTACGTCGAGGGTTGCGGCGGTGGCCGAGGCTCTGGAACGGCACGCTGCCGCGCGGGCGCCGCTGGAGATCGTGACGGACGGGGAGTGCTGGCCGTTGGAGCACTTCAGCCTGCACACCGTCGAGCAACGCGTCCGTGGTGACTACCGCTACCGCAAGGGATACGTCGACACCCGGTACACGCGGGCGTGGACGCTGCCCCGGAATGAACCGATCCGGGTACCTGCCGGGCTCGTGGGCCTGGACGCGTCCTACGGGCTGCCGACGACGTCCTCGGGGCTGGCGGCCGGGCCGTCGACGACGAGTGCCTTGTTGCGGGCTACCCAGGAGCTGGTCGAGCGTGACGCGTTCACCACGACCTGGTTGCATTCGATTGCACCGCAACGGTTTGACGCCGACCTGCCGCACGGCGCGCAGGCGTTCGACCTCACGCCGGCCTACAGCCCGCATCCGGTGATCGCGGTCGCCGGTTCGCTGCCGATCGCCGGTCGTGCACGGCCGACGCTCGGTCTGGCGTGCCGGGCGACCGTGGCAGAGGCGTTGCGGAAGGCCTACGAAGAGTGGGTGCAGGGCACGGTGTTCATCGAGGTGTGGCTGGCACGCAACGGATCCTCGCCGATCGTGGATGTCACCGACTTCGACAAGCACGCGGCCTACTACGCGACTCGGCCTGCTGCCGAGTGGGACTCGCTGCCGTGGTTCTCCGGCATCATCACGGACCCGCCTGCTGACGCGGCCGCTCGTGGCACTGTCGCCGAACTGACGGAATTGGTGCACGCACTGGACTCGCACCGCATCCGGCTCGCGTACCGGGAGCTGACGACGCCGGAGCTGTCGGCAGTGGGCCTGCACTGCGTCCGCGTCCTGTCCCCCGACCTCGCGCCGCTGCACTCCGACCACCGCTGGCCGCACCTGGGCGGCCGCGCGCGTGAGCTGTCGTGGCGCTACCCGCACGCCTCGCCGGGCGTGTTCCCCAATCCCGCACCACATCCGCTGGGGTGACCGTGTTCGACGACTTCTGGGCCGCCAGCCGGTTCTCACCGCTGCACCAGCTCCGGCTGGGCGAGCGGCTGCGCGACTTCCGGCCGCAGCCACCGTTGATCGACCCGCTGGAGCTGCCTTCCGCGCCGGTGCCACTGCCTCGTCCCTCGGATCGGCTGCAGAAGCTGTTCCGGGCTCGCCGGAGCACCCGCGAGTTCGCTCCGAAACCGTTGACGGACAAGCAGCTCGGGTACGTGCTCGGCGCGTTGGGCGACCAGAGCTACCCGTCGGCAGGTGGGCTTCATCCGTTGCGCTGCTACTCGTTCCACAACGGACGAGCTGTCCGCTACGACATCGCCCGGCACGCGTTGCAGGACATCGGCCCGGCACCTGCTGATCTGGCGTCGATCCTCGGCACTCCCTCGACGCCGCCGCTGGCGATCGTGCTTGTGTTAAAAGACAACGAGTCGTTCGAGAAGTACGGCGAGCGCGCGGGCAGGTTCGGCTTGATCGAGGTCGGCGCCGCCGCGCAGAGCATTTGCCTCCGTTTGGCGGAGCAGAAACTGGGCGGCTACCTGCTCGGTGGAGTAGCGGACAACGAGATGCTCCACTCACTCGGGCTACCCCGCGAACTTCGCGTGGCGACCGCGATCGCATGCGGGCACATGATCACCTGACGTTCATCAGATCGTGTCTACCGAGGACAGACGATCACCCGCTACAACTGGCGAGACCCTGCTCACATTCCGAGGAGCTCGCCATGTCGAAGACCCTGCGCTCGGCATTCGTGGGTGCCGCCGCGTCCTTGGCCCTGATCTTCACGGGTGCACCGGCACACGCCGTGGACATCGCCGCGGTGACCGACGACTACCTCTACTCGAAGACACTCAGCCAGTTCACAACACTGCGCGCACAACAGCCCTACGCCGGCCAGCTCGACTGGTCGTCCGACGGCTGCTCGTACTCGCCGGACAACCCCTTCGGCTTCAAGTTCCTGCCGGCGTGCCACCGGCACGACTTCGGCTACCGCAACTACAAGCGGCAGTCGCGGTTCAGCGAGACGAACCGGCTGCGCATCGACAACAACTTCAAGTCCGACATGTACAAGCAGTGCGGCAGCAACTTCGCCTGCAAGTGGACCGCCGACCTGTACTACAAGGCCGTGCGGGAGTTCGGCGGCAGCGCTTCGTCGACCGCGACGAGCATCCAGCAGGCGGGCCTGAAGTAGACCGCCCAGAACTGTCGGACCTCCCGAGTACGTTGTGATGCAGGGGTTCCCAGCACGAGGGGACCCCTGCGCCAGCGTTCCGGGGGTGCGAAATGATCGTCCACCACACCATGAAGCTGGAAGCGCGGTGAACACCGCCTGGCCGCCGGCCCCGATCCACACGGAACGGCTGGTGCTCCGCGAGTCGGAGGCCCGCGACCGTGCGCAGTACATCGAGCTGTTCGCCTCACCCGAGGTCGGCACCTACATCGGCGGCGCGAAACCACGCGACGAACTGGAACGAAAAGTCCCCGAGGTACCGGGAAGGCGTTTCGGCTCGTTCGTCGTCGACCTCGACGGCACGATGATCGGCATGATCACGTTCGACCGCCGCGCCGCGGAACGCCCTGGCCGCGTACTCCCGGACGGCGGGGAGGTCGAGCTCGGCTACCTGTTCCTGCCGAACGCGTGGGGCCGCGGGTACGCCGCCGAGGCGTGCGCGGCGGCCCTCGGATGGTTCGCCGCCGCGCATCCCGGTGAGCCGGTGGTGCTCTGCACGCAGACCGCCAATGACGCCTCGGTCCGCCTCGCGCACAAGCTCGGGTTCACCGAACACTCGAAGTTCGAGGAGTTCGGCGCCGAGCAGTGGTTCGGCGTCCGGGGCTAGTCCTCGTCGTCGACCGGGCCGCCGCCGCGCATCAGGTAGACCACGGACTCGAGCTCGTCCGGCTTGATCAGCACCTCACGCGCCTTCGACCCCTCGGACGGCCCGACCACCCCGCGCGTCTCCAGCAGGTCCATCAGGCGCCCCGCCTTCGCGAACCCGACGCGGAGTTTGCGCTGCAGCATCGACGTCGAGCCGAACTGCGAGGTGACGATCAGCTCGGTCGCCTGCACCAGCAGCTCCAGGTCGTCGCCGATGTCGGCGTCGATCTCCTTCTTCTCGGCCGCCTTGGCAGCCGTGACGCCGTCGGTGTACTCGGGCTGCGCCTGGTTCTTGGTGAACTCGACGATCGCGGAGATCTCCTCGTCACCGACGAACGCGCCCTGGATGCGCACCGGCTTCGAGGCACCCATTGGCAGGTACAGCGCGTCGCCCATGCCGATCAGCTTCTCCGCGCCCGGCTGGTCCAGGATGACCCGCGAGTCCGTCAGAGACGAAGTCGCGAACGCCAGTCGCGACGGCACGTTCGTCTTGATCAGGCCCGTGACGACGTCGACGGACGGACGCTGGGTCGCCAGAACAAGGTGAATGCCCGCGGCACGCGCCTTCTGCGTGATGCGGACGATGGCGTCCTCGACGTCACGCGGCGCGGTCATCATCAGGTCGGCGAGCTCGTCGACGATCGCCATGATGTACGGGTACGGCCGGTAGACGCGCTCGGAGCCGGGCGGCGCGGTGATCTCGCCGGACTTGACCTTGCGGTTGAAGTCGTCGACGTGGCGCACCCGGTTGACCTGCATGTCCTGGTAGCGCTGTTCCATCTCCTCGACGAGCCACGCCAACGCCGCCGCGGCCTTCTTCGGCTGCGTGATGATCGGCGTGATCAGGTGCGGGATGCCCTCGTACGGCGTCAGCTCGACCATCTTCGGGTCGATGAGGATCATCCGGACCTCGTCCGGCGTCGCGCGGGCGAGCAGCGACACCAGCATCGAGTTGACGAACGACGACTTGCCGGAACCCGTGGAGCCCGCGACCAGGAGGTGCGGCATCTTCGTCAGGTTCGCGGTGACCATGTGGCCCTCGATGTCCTTGCCGAGGCCGATCACCATCGGGTGCGTGTCCTTGACCGTGGACGACGCGCGCAGCACATCGCCCAGGCGCACCATCTCGCGGTCGCTGTTCGGCACCTCGATGCCCACGGCGGACTTGCCGGGAATCGGGGCCAGCAGTCGCACGTTGTCCGTCGCCACGGCGTACGCGATGTTCTTGGTCAGCGCGGTGATCTTCTCGACCTTCACGCCGGGGCCGAGCTCAACCTCGTAGCGCGTGACCGTCGGGCCGCGGGTGAAGCCGGTGACCTGGGCGTCGATCGAGAACTGGTCCAGCACGCCGCTGATGGCCTCGATCATCAGGTCGTTGGCCTTGCTGCGGGTCTTCGGCGCGTCGCCGTCCTTGAGGACGTTCGGCGGGGGCAGCTGGTACTCGCCCTCCACCGCGCGCACGGCCATCGCCGGAGCGGCGGCCTTTTCCTTCTTCGCAGCGGGTTTCGGCGCGGGCTCCGGCTCCTCGAGCGGCAGTTCGGCCTGAGCTTCCTCTTCCACGGGCGCGGCTGCCTGGCGGCGACGTGACGGGCGGCGCAGGCGAACCGGCTTCGGCTCCTCGACCTCTTCCTCGTCGGAGGGAGCCTCTTCCTTCGACGCGCCGGGGTGCAGCAGCGACCGGATGCGTTCGGGCGCCTGGCGAATCGGCGTGTGCGTCACGACCAGCAGGCCGTACCCGAAGATCAGGAACAGCAACGGCCCCGCGACCCACGGCGTCAGGCCCTGCGCCAGGAACCCACCGGCCAGGTAGCCGAGGGCTCCACCGGCGGTGCGGCGTTCGACCGGGTCCATCGGCAGGCCGCCGATGAGGTGGAACATGCCGAGCACGCCGATCATCATCAGCAACGTGCCGATGATCAGCCGCGGCCGCGCGTCCGGCTTCGGGTCGGTGCGCATCAGCGTGACGCCGATGCCGAGCAGCACGACCGGCACGATCACCGCGGGGAACCCGACGGAGCTGCGCACGGCGATGTCGACCCACTGGCCGACGGGCCCGCCGGCCTGCCACCACACACCCGCGCCGGTGATGACCGCCAGCGCGATCAGCAGCAGCCCGAGTCCGTCACGGCGGTGTTCGGGATCCAGATCCTTGGTACGGCTGACCGTCCGCACGAGGCTGCCGACACCACGGCCCAACGCGCCCCACACGGCACTGATCGCGCCACCGCTCCTGCGTGGAGCGGGCTTTCTGGACGCGGTGGATCGCGCCCGCGGCTTGGCTGGAGCTTTGCCGCGTGACGTGGTCTTTCGTGAAGTCCCTGTACGCCCGGCCATGTGTATAAGGTAGTCCCTCGCGTCTCACCAGCCACGTTTGCAACTGGGACGCGTGCGAAACCTCATGGTTCCCCGAATCCTGCGCGGAGTCGTTTCGACACGCCGTACGCTGCCCCGCGTGTCCACACCGCTCTTCTGGCGCGTGCTCATGGCGATCGACCGGGGCTTCGTCGCGCTGACCGGCAAGCTCGAGGTGTCCGGCGACGTTCCACCAGAGCTGCTCGGCAAGCCGTTGCTGCTGGCCTCCAACCACATCGGCAACCTCGACCCGATGGTGCTCATCGCGGCGTGTCGCGAGGTGGGCATCAACCCGCGGTTCATGCTCGCGGGCGGGCTGCTCGACGCGCCGATCATGGGACCCGCGCTGAAGGCGTGCGGCCACCTGCGCGTCGACCGGAGGTCGGCGAACGTCGGCGAGGCCATGCACCGCGCGGTCGAGGCGTTGCAGAAGGGCGGCGACCCGATCGCCGTCTATCCAGAGGGCAAGATCACGCTGGACCCCGGCATGTGGCCGGAGCGCGGCAAGACCGGTGTCGCCCGCATGGCTTTGGGCGGCGGCATCCCGGTGATCCCCGTCAGCCAGTGGGGCGCGCACGAGGCCGTGTACTGGGGCAACCTGCACGTTTCCGGCTGGCGGGACTTCCTGCCGTACCTGACGTCGTGGCTGTCCTCGGTCCGCAGGCGCCCGAGTTTCAAGGTCCACTTCGGCAAGCCGGTCGAGCTGTCGGATCTGAACGCCGAGACGATGGGCGACGCCCGCCGGGCCCACGAGCGGATCATGCGCGCGATCACCGAGGGCTTGGCGCCGCTGCGTCTCGACGAGCCGGACGTGCCGAAGTTCCACGACCCGACCCGTCCGACGACCGGTTCCTCGCCCTGGCGGCCCGCCTGATCGAGTAGGCGACCACCGTGATCAGCATCAGGAACGGCATCGGCCGGCCCGTGTAGAGGCTGATCGCGAAGTCCGCCACCGGGATCGCCAGCGCCAGTGCGAACACGGCCGCACTCGCCGTGGGCAGCTTGATCTTCGGGTCCGCCCACGGCGTGCGGCCCCACGGCTTCGCGACGCTGAGCCACGTCTGGAACGCGATGGCGCCGACCATCAGCCCGGTGCCGACCGGCATCCACGCGGTGACACGGCCTTCCGTCGCGGCCTGGAGGTTGTCGCTCAGGATGAAGATGCCGACGTA